>NZ_JBEOZK010000011.1:0-243411 GCF_040297565.1 Streptomyces sp. NPDC001728 | reverse complement strand
TGTCGGCTCCGCCTGGCTCGCCGAGCCGTCGGCGGCCGAGCGGGAGCGGCGCGGCGGGCGCGCCGGGGCGTCCGGGCCGGTCGTTCCCTCCGGGGTAACCGGGGGTGTCGGCTCCGCCTGGCTCGCCGAGCCGTCGGCCGCCGAGCGGGAGCGGCGCGGCGGGCGCGCCGGGGCGTCCGGGCCGGTCGTTCCCTCCGGGGGCGTCGGCTCCGGCCGGCTCGTCGAGCCCTCCGTCACCGAGCGGGTGCGGCGGGCGGGGCGGTCGCCCGCCGTCGCTCGGGCCGGGCGGGTCGGGGCCGGGGGGAGCTGGCCCTTCAGGGGGCCCCATTCGTTGGGGTCCGGGACGCCCGGCGGGAGCATCTGGCGGCGCTTCGGGCCGCCGCCGTCGTGGGACTCGCCCGGTTCCTTCGCGCCCGGCCACGCCTTCGCGACCCGGGCCGCGAGGACGAAGTCCTTGCGCAGCGGGTGGCCCTCGAAGTTCTCGGGGAGGAGCAGCGGCACCAGGTGCGGGTGGCCCTCGAAGGCCACGCCGAACATCTCGTGGGTCTCGCGCTCGTGCCAGCCGGCTCCCGCGTACACCCCGATCGCGGTGGGCAGCACCGGCGCGTCGTGCGGGACGGTCGTGCGCAGCAGGAGGCGGCGCGGGCGGCCCCCGGACAGGGACACGACGTGCGCGCAGACCCGGAAGCCCGTGCCCGGCTCGTCCACCGCGCTCAGCCAGTCGAAGTACGTGCAGCCCAGCTCGTCGCGGGCGGTCGTGAGCGCCGTGATCCAGGAAGTCGGCGGGACGTCGACCGTGAGCAGGTCGTACGCCCGCTCCGCCGTCGCCTCCTCGCCGAAGATCTCCGTCACGGCGTCCGGGAGGGAGTCGTACCCGTTCACTCCGTGCCTCCCGGCGGCGGGACCAGGGGGCTCGTCAGCTGGGATGCCGAGGCGGCGGTCGCGTACCGCTCCGCCAGGTTCTCCCGCGCGATCTTCTCCTGGAGCTTGAGGATGCCCTGGAGCAGCGCCTCGGGGCGGGGCGGGCAGCCCGGTACGTACACGTCGACCGGGATGATCTGGTCGACGCCCTTGGTGACCGAGTACGAGTCCCAGTAGGGCCCGCCGCAGTTGGAGCAGGCGCCGAAGGAGATGACGTACTTCGGCTCCGGCATCTGCTCGTAGAGCCGCTTCACGGCCGGTGCCATCTTGTCCGTCACCGTGCCCGAGACGATCATCAGGTCGGCCTGGCGCGGGCCGGGCGCGAAGGGGATCACGCCGAGCCGGATGAAGTCGTGCCGGGCCATCGACGCGGCGATGAACTCGATCGCGCAGCAGGCGAGCCCGAAGTTGAAGACCCACAGGCTGTAGCGGCGGCCCCAGTTCAGGACCACCTTCATCGGCTCAGGGGCGAGGCGCGCGAGCGTCCCCAGCTTCGGGGCGGGCAGGGGTGTGGGCAGGGGTGTTACGTCCATGCCAGGACGCCCTTCTTGTACGCGTAGAGCAGCCCCACGGCCAGGAAGCCGAGGAAGACGAACATCTCGACCAGGGTCGCGGCGCCGAAGCCGGGCGCGGCGAAGACCGTCGCCCAGGGGAAGAGGAAGATCGAGTCGACGGCGAAGACGACGTAGAGGAAGGCGTACACGTAGTAGCGGACCTGGGTGTGGGCCCAGCCCTCCCCCACGGGGTCGACGCCGCACTCGTACGTCATGAGTTTCTCGGGCGTCGGCACGACGGGCCGGAGCAGCCGGCCGGCGCCGAACGCAACGGCGACGAAGAGCACGCCGACGACGGCGAGCAGCCCGACGACGGAATACGTCTGGAAGTAGTCCGCCGCGTCGGCCGCGACAACGGTCGGTTCCCGCACGTCCGCCCCTCGGTCTCGGTGTCTCATGAGTCACTTGTGTACGCACGCGAGTCTAGGCCCTGCTAAAGGGACCGTAAGCAGTCGCGTACGGGGTCGCGTACGGGGTCGCTCGCACTGTCTCCTACGGGTTCCCGTACGGGTTCCCTCCCACAGTCCCGCGCGGGGGCGCCGGGCGCGCCCGTACCTCCCGGTCACCACGCCCGGCGCCGTCCCGGTGGGGATATCCCCCCTCCGGCTCACCCACCTTCCCCATGGCGTCGCGTACCGCCCGACCGGCAGTCTGGGGACCATGACCGCTGATCACGGCGCCGCCGCCGCCTCGCCTCCCCGCAAGCGCACCGCCTACGGGAAGGAGACCTGGAAGGAGATCGCCTTCCTCCTCTCCAACCTCTTCACGACGCTGGCCGGTTTCGTCTACTCGGTCGTGAGCGTGCTCCTCGGCGTCGGCCTGTCGGTCACCGTGATCGGGCTTCCGCTGCTCGCCCTCGGGCTCAGCGGCGCGCGCCTCATCGGCCGCTCGGAACGCGCCCGGGCGCGGGGGCTGCTCGGGGTGAAGGTCGCCGAGCCCTCCCCGCTCCCGCGGCGCCGGGGCTTCTTCGGCTGGCTGTGGGGCACGCTGAAGGACCCGGTGGCCTGGCGGACCCAGCTGTACGGGCTGATCCGGCTGCCCTGGGGCATCCTGACGTTCACCCTGGGCCTGGTCTCGCTCATCGTCCTCTGGCCCGTCCTGCCCCTCCTGTCCCGGGGGCTCGCCAATGCCGACCGGGGCATGGTCCGGGGGCTCCTCTCGCCCTCCGACGAACTGGAGCGGCGGATCGCCGAGCTGGAGTCGGACCGGGGCGTGGTCGTCGACACCGCCGCGGCCGACCTGCGGCGCATCGAGCGCGATCTGCACGACGGCGCGCAGGCCCGGCTCGTCGCCCTCGCGATGGGACTCGGGCTCGCGAAGGAGAAGCTCCTCGAGGACCCGGAGGCCGCCGCGGCGATGGTCGACGAGGCTCACGGCGAGGTGAAGCTCGCGCTCCAGGAACTGCGGGACCTGGCGCGCGGCATCCACCCGGCGGTCCTCACCGACCGGGGGCTGAGCGCCGCGCTCTCCTCGGTCTCGGCGCGCTGCACCGTGCCGGTGAAGGTGACCGTCGACCTGGCGGAGCGCCCGGCGGAGGCCATCGAGGGCATCGCGTACTTCACGGTGTCGGAGCTGCTGCAGAACGTCTCCAAGCACGCGCGTGCCCGGACGGCGTCGGTGGAGGTGTGGCGGGCCGGGGAGCGGCTGATGCTCCAGGTCCACGACGACGGGGCGGGCGGGGCGAGCTTCGACGGCGGCACGGGGCTCGCGGGGCTCGCGGAGCGGCTGGGCGCGGTGGACGGCCTGCTGGTCGTGGACTCGCCGGCGGGCGGCCCGACGACGGTCACGGCGGAACTGCCGTGGCGCTCCCGCCCGACCGCGTGAGGCCTTGGGCCCGTGGGCCCGTAGGGGGTCCGTGAGCCCCTGCGGGCGTACGGACCCCCTGCGGGTCCGCGAACCCGTAAGGGGTCCGCGAACCCGTAAGGACCCACCAACCCGTAAGGGGTCCGCGAACCCGTAAGGACCCACCAACCCGTAGGGACCCACGAACCCTTGGGGCGCCGCGAACCCCTACGGCGCCCCCGCCCCCCTAGGTAGGGAAAACCCCCGCCCGCAGACGCCCACCCGCCTCATGGTCCGGCGGGGCGTGAGACGGAAACCTGGAACACGTCACCCCGCCCCTCCCTGAGCAGAGAAGGACCCCGCGATGGCCTCCCACCGACTCCCCGCCGCGATCCGCGCGCCGTTCGAGGCCCGCACCTGGCGCGCCCTCCTCTATGTGCTGATCGGGCTGCCGCTCAGCGTCTGCTGGTTCGCGCTCTCCATCGCGTTCGTGTCGGCCGGGGCCGGGCTGCTCATCACCTTCCTCGGGGTCCCGATCCTGGCCGGGGCGCTCGCGATGTGCCGGGGCTTCGGCGCGGTGGAGCGGGCCAGGGCGCGCGGGCTGCTCGGGCATGACGTGCGGGCGCCGGAGCCGGTGCGGGGCCGGACGGGCGGGGCGTTCTCCTGGATGGGTGCGATGCTGAAGAGCGGGGCTTCGTGGCGGCACCTGCTGTACGCGGTGCTGCACATGCCGTGGGCGGTGTTCTCGTTCTCGGTGACCGTGGCGTTCTTCGCCTGGGGCTGGAGCCTCTTCACGTACCCGCTGTGGCAGTGGGTCTTCCCGATGTACGCCGGGCAGGCCGGTCTCCAGCTGTACGGCGACAGGTCCCACAACCTCTATCTCGACTCGCCCTTCGAGATCGCCGTCACCAGCCTCATCGGCCTGCTGTTCGTGATGGCCGGGCCGTGGCTGCTGCGCGGCTTCGTCTCCGTCGACCGGCTGCTGGTCTCCGGGCTGCTCGGCCCGTCCCGCCTCGCCTCCCGTGTGACCGAGCTGGAGTCGGACCGGGGCGTGGTCGTCGACACCGCCGCGGCCGACCTGCGGCGCATCGAGCGCGATCTGCACGACGGCGCGCAGGCCCGGCTGGCGGCGCTCGCCATGGATCTGGGGCTCGCGAAGGAGAAGCTCGCGGAGGACCCGCAGGCGGCCTCGGTGCTGGTCGGTGAGGCGCACGGCGAGGTGAAGCTCGCGCTCCAGGAACTGCGGGACCTGGCGCGGGGCATCCACCCGGCGGTCCTCACCGACCGGGGGCTCGACGCGGCGCTGTCGGCGGTGGCGTCGCGGTGCGCGGTGCCGGTGTCGGTGGACGTGGACCTGCCTGCGCGGCCGGTGCCCGCGATCGAGGGGATCGCGTACTTCGCGGTGTCGGAGCTGCTGGGGAACGTCACTGCGCACGCCCGGGCGCGGCGGGCCTGGGTGGACGTGTGGCGCACCGGGGACCGGCTGATGCTCCAGGTGCGGGACGACGGCGTGGGCGGCGCGGAGGCGTCCGCCGGGCGGAGCCTGGCGCGGCTCTCGGACCGGATCGGCGCGGTGGACGGGGTCCTGGCGGTGGACTCCCCGGCGGGCGGCCCGACGACGGTGACGGTGGAACTGCCCTGGCGGGCGTGACGCCGGCGGGCGACCGACCGACCGCCCTGGAACGGAGACCGCCCCCGGGCGGTCTCCGTTCGGTCGTGCCCGGGGCCCCCGCAGGCCCTCCGACCCTGCGATGCTGGCCGGGTCGCAGCAAGACTCGGACAACAGGGCAATGGGGGCAGTACGGCGTGGGTGTGCAAGACGTGGCGAGTCGGGTTCGGGTGGTCATCGCCGAGGATTCCGTGCTGTTGCGGGAGGGGCTGACCAGGCTCCTGACCGATCTGGGGCACGAGGTCGTGGCCGGTGTGGGGGACGGTGACGCGCTCGTCGAGACCGTCGCCGGGCTCGCGTCCGAGGGCGCGCTGCCGGATGTGGTGGTGGCGGACGTGCGGATGCCGCCGACGCACACCGACGAGGGGGTGCGGGCGGCGGTGCGGCTGCGCAAGGAGCATCCGGGACTGGGTGTGCTGGTGCTGTCGCAGTACGTGGAGGAGCAGTACGCCACCGAACTTCTGGCCGGTTCCAGCCGGGGTGTGGGCTATCTGCTGAAGGACCGGGTCGCGGAGGTCCGTGAGTTCGTGGACGCGGTCGTGCGGGTCGCCGGGGGCGGTACGGCGCTCGACCCCGAGGTCGTGCAGCAGCTGCTCGGCAGGAGCCGTCAGCAGGACGTGCTGGCGAACCTGACCCCGCGCGAGCGGGAGGTCCTGGGTCTGATGGCCGAGGGCCGGACGAACTCGGCGATCGCGAAAGCGCTGGTCGTGAGCGACGGCGCGGTGGAGAAGCACATCAGCAACATCTTCCTGAAGCTGGGCCTCTCGCCGAGTGACGGTGATCACCGCCGGGTACTGGCGGTGTTGACGTATCTGAAATCCTGAGGATCTGACACCCTGTCAGATAACACGGAGGCCGGAGGGTCGGCCGCCCGCGTCCGGGGGTCCTAGATCCAAAGGATGAGGCGGAATCCGACTTTCCGGAACACTCCGGGTGGCGACAGAACCTGACAATTCAGGGCAAGAGGGCGTCTCAAAAAGAGGTCCACGATGTGAGAAGTCCCGGGAGGGCCCTCCTCGGCGTCGTAGGGTGGGCCTCGGGACGGACGGTGATCGGCCGACCGCATCCCGAGCCTTCTCCCGCCTCCGGCGGAGAGTCCCCTTGCCGCGAGGGAGGTCCAGTTCAGTGACCAGCCAGGTCAGTAGCGAGGCCGGTGAGGCCTTGCTCGGGGAGCAGCGCAGCGCCCCGGCGAAGCCGCACCACGGCACCGAGAAGGAAGTGCGCCGGCTCGACCGGGTGATCATCCGCTTCGCGGGTGACTCCGGCGACGGCATGCAGCTCACGGGTGACCGGTTCACCTCGGAGACGGCGTCCTTCGGGAACGACCTCTCCACGCTGCCGAACTTCCCGGCCGAGATCCGGGCACCCGCCGGAACCCTGCCGGGCGTCTCGTCCTTCCAACTGCACTTCGCCGACCACGACATCCTGACGCCGGGCGACGCCCCGAACGTGCTGGTCGCGATGAACCCCGCCGCCCTCAGGGCGAACATCGGGGACGTGCCGCGCGGTGGCGAGATCATCGTCAACACAGACGAGTTCGCCAAGCGCGCCATGGCGAAGGTCGGATACGCGACCTCGCCGCTCGAAGACGGTTCGCTGGACGGCTACCGGGTCCACCCGGTGCCGCTCACCACGCTGACCGTCGAGGCGCTCAAGGACTTCGGCCTGTCCCGGAAGGAGGCCGAGCGCTCCAAGAACATGTTCGCGCTCGGGCTGCTCTCCTGGATGTACCACCGGCCGACCGAGGGCACCGAGACGTTCCTGCGGCAGAAGTTCGCCAAGAAGCCCGCCATCGCGGAGGCGAACATCGTCGCCTTCCGGGCCGGCTGGAACTTCGGCGAGACCACCGAGGACTTCGCCGTCTCGTACGAGATCGCCCCCGCGACCCGCGCCTTCCCCACCGGCACCTACCGGAACATCTCGGGGAACCTGGCGCTGTCGTACGGTCTCGTCGCCGCCGGCCGGCAGGCCGACCTGCCGCTCTACCTGGGCTCGTACCCCATCACCCCGGCCTCGGACATCCTCCACGAGCTGTCCAGGCACAAGAACTTCGGCGTGCGCACCTTCCAGGCCGAGGACGAGATCGCCGGCATCGGCGCCGCGCTCGGCGCGGCCTTCGGCGGCTCGCTCGCCGTGACGACGACCTCCGGCCCCGGTGTGGCGCTCAAGTCGGAGACGATCGGCCTCGCGGTCTCCCTGGAGCTGCCGCTGCTGATCGTCGACATCCAGCGCGGCGGCCCCTCCACGGGCCTGCCCACCAAGACCGAGCAGGCCGACCTCCTCCAGGCCATGTACGGCCGCAACGGCGAGGCGCCGGTCCCGGTCGTCGCCCCGAGGACGCCCGCCGACTGCTTCGACGCCGCGATCGAGGCCGCCCGGATCGCGCTCACGTACCGCACGCCGGTCTTCCTGCTCTCCGACGGCTACCTCGCCAACGGCTCCGAGCCCTGGCGCGTCCCGGAGGTCGACGAGCTGCCCGACCTGCGGACGCGGTTCGCCACCGGGCCGAACCACACGCTCGACGACGGCACCGAGGTCTTCTGGCCGTACAAGCGCGACCCGGAGACCCTGGCCCGCCCCTGGGCCGTGCCCGGCACCCCCGGCCTCGAACACCGCATCGGCGGCATCGAGAAGCAGGACGGCACCGGCAACATCTCGTACGACCCGGCGAACCACGAGTTCATGGTCCGCACCCGGCAGGCCAAGATCGACGGCATCGACGTCCCCGACATCGAGGTCGACGACCCGGACGGCGCCACCACCCTGGTCCTCGGCTGGGGTTCCACCTACGGGCCCATCACGGCGGCCGTCCGCCGCCTCAGGGTCGCGGGCCACCCCATCGCCCAGGCCCATCTGCGCCACCTCAACCCCTTCCCGAAGAACCTCGGGGAGGTCCTGAAGCGGTACGAGAAGGTCGTCGTCCCCGAGATGAACCTCGGCCAGCTCGCCACCCTCGTCCGGGCGAAGTACCTCGTCGACGCCCGCAGCCACACACAGGTCAACGGGATGCCGTTCAAGGCCGAGCAGCTCGCCGCCGTTCTCAAGGAGGCCATCGATGCCTGAGCCCCTCCTCAACCTGGTGCCCAGGGCCGAGGCCCAGCAGTCGATGAAGGACTTCAAGTCCGACCAGGAGGTCCGCTGGTGCCCCGGCTGCGGTGACTACGCCGTCCTCGCCGCCGTCCAGGGCTTCATGCCCGAACTGGGCCTGGCGAAGGAGAACATCGTCTTCGTCTCCGGCATCGGCTGCTCCTCCCGCTTCCCGTACTACATGAACACCTACGGGATGCACTCCATCCACGGCCGCGCCCCGGCCATCGCGACCGGCCTCGCCACCTCGCGCCGCGACCTGTCGGTGTGGGTGGTGACCGGCGACGGCGACGCGCTCTCCATCGGCGGCAACCACCTCATCCACGCGCTCCGCCGCAACGTCAACCTCAAGATCCTGCTCTTCAACAACCGGATCTACGGCCTCACCAAGGGCCAGTACAGCCCGACCTCCGAGGTCGGCAAGATCACCAAGTCGACGCCGATGGGCTCGCTCGACGCGCCCTTCAACCCGGTGTCGCTGGCGCTCGGCGCGGAGGCCTCCTTCGTGGCCCGTACGGTCGACTCCGACCGCAAGCACCTCACCGAGGTGCTGCGGCAGGCCGCCCAGCACAACGGCACGGCGCTCGTGGAGATCTACCAGAACTGCAACATCTTCAACGACGGCGCCTTCGAGGTCCTCAAGGACAAGGACCAGGCCCAGGAAGCCGTCATCCGTCTCGAACACGGGCAGCCGATCCGCTTCGGCGCCGAGAACGAGAAGGGCGTCGTCCGCGACCAGGCCACCGGAGACCTCCAGGTCGTCACGGTCACCCCGGAGAACGAGTCCCGGATCCTCGTCCACGACGCCCACGGCGCCTCCCCCACCACCGCCTTCGCGCTCTCCCGCCTCGCCGACCCGGACACCCTCCACCAGACCCCCATCGGGGTGTTCCGGTCGGTGGACCGGCCGGTCTACGACACGCTGATGGCGGAGCAGCTGGAGACGGCCGTGGAGCAGCAGGGCAAGGGCGATCTGAGCCGGCTCCTCGCGGGCAACGACACCTGGACCGTGGTCGGCTGACACCGTGACACCAGGGGCCCGGTCCGCGGTGCGGACCGGGCCCCTCTCATCTCCCCTCCGCCGCCGTCCGCGCCTTCCTGGCGGCGGTGTCGTCCTTGGTGGCCCTGACGAAGTCCCCGAGGAAACGCGGCGCGCCGCGCTCGATCCGGTGGACGTACGCCTGGTCCGTGAACCGGTAGACGTTCGCCCTGTCGAAGCCGTACGTCCTGACCGCTCCCCGGTACGTGAGCTCCCGCAGCCGCCGGGTCAGCGGCGACACCGCCTGGTCGCTCGCCGAGTACGCGGCCGAGGTCGCCGCGCAGTCCGGCCGGGAGGTCGCGTACCGCGGCGTGCCCGCCGAGGCCCACCTCGACATCCTGACCGGCGTCGGGGTCCCGCCCTTCTTCGCCGCGATCCTCGTCGACGTCGACCGGGCCATCGAGCGCGGCGCACTCGCCCGGCGGACCGGTGACCTGGCCCGGCTGATCGGCCGCCCGACCACCCCGATCGCCGTGACGATCGAGGAAGCACTCGCGGCCTCCTGAACCGCCTCCCGGACCATGCCGGGACCGCTCCCGGCACGGCTCCCGGGCCACCTCACCACCGTCATGACCGTATTGCGGTACGGGCATGACAACCCGCCCGGTGCGGCGCTACCTTCGACAGGACAGCGCGGCTCAGGGCGGGAGGTCCGGTGAAGACGGATAACGAGGAACGAGCAGGATTGCTCTACGGGATCGGCGCCTACGGCATGTGGGGACTGGTCCCGCTCTTCTGGCCGCTCCTCAAGCCCGCCGGGGCGGTCGAGATCCTCGCCCACCGGATGGTGTGGTCGCTGGCCTTCGTCGCCCTCGCCCTGCTCGCCGTGCGCCGCTGGGGCTGGATACGCGAGCTCGTCCGCAGCCCGCGCAAGCTCGGCCTGATCACCGTCGCCGCCGCCGTCATCACGGTGAACTGGGGCCTCTACATCTGGTCCGTCAACACGGGCCATGTCGTCGAGGCCTCCCTCGGCTACTTCATCAACCCGCTCGTCACCATCGCCCTCGGCGTCCTCGTCCTCCAGGAACGGCTGCGCCCCGCACAGTGGGCGGCGGTCGGCGTCGGCTTCGCCGCCGTCCTGGTCCTCGCGATCGGCTACGGGAAGCCGCCCTGGATCTCGCTCACCCTCGCCTTCTCCTTCGCCGTCTACGGCCTGGTGAAGAAGAAGGTCAACCTCGGCGGCCTGGAGTCGCTCGCCGCCGAGACCGCCGTCCAGTTCCTGCCCGCGCTCGGCTACCTCGTCTGGCTCGGCACCCGGGGCGACCTGGCCTTCGGCTCCCACGGCGGGGGCCACACGGCGCTGCTCGTGGCCACCGGCATCGTCACGGCGGCCCCGCTCGTCCTCTTCGGGGCGGCGGCGATCCGCGTGCCCCTGTCGATGCTCGGCCTCCTCCAGTACCTGGCACCGACCTTCCAGTTCCTGCTGGGCATCCTCTACTTCCACGAGGAGATGCCGCCGGAGCGCTGGGCGGGCTTCTCGCTCGTCTGGCTGGCGCTGACCCTCCTCACCTGGGACGCCCTGCGCACGGCGCGGCGCAGCCGGGCGGCGGTGGAGGCGGCCAAGGCGGAGGCGGCGCAGGCCGAGGTGGCGCAGACGGCTGCCGTCGTCCCGGCGCCGGTGGACACCGCCCCCGTACCGCCGACTTCCCGCTGACCCCGGCCGTCACGCGTCCAGGAGGCCGTACTCCCGGATCAGCCAGCAGACCGCCGTCAGGCGCAGGGTCGCGAAGTCGTGGCCGACGGGTTCGGTCCAGTCGGCCTCGGTGAGCCGGTCCGTGAACCCGAGGACGTAGTCGGCCAGCTCGTCCCGCCGCGGGGCCGGGCCGCCCGGCCCCCGCTGGGCCGGGATCAGGGCGTCGCGCACGGCGGCGGCGTGCTGGTCGACGGCGGCCACGAGCCCCGGCTCGGAGGGGAACTCCGCGAGCCGGGGCATGTACGTGGCGGCGACATCGGTCAGTGGGCAGCCGGGCGAATCGTTCATCCCTCCACATTAGGGGCGTACGGGGACGGTCCGGCCGTGACCTTGGTCGCACGCTCGGGGACCTCGGGGCGTGCGCCGGTCCCGTCCACCCGCCCGAGCCCCGGAAATCCGGTGGCCCTCCCCCGCCGGCCCGCCCCACCCTGGGACGCATGGAAGAACCGAAGTACCGGATCCGTGCGCTCCACACCGCCCGGACGATCACCGTCTACCAGGCGTACCGGCCCGAGATCGGTGTGGCGGCGGCCCGGGAGGGTCGCTTTCCGGCCAGCTGGAAGCGGGACCGGATGACGTGGATCAAGCCGTCGTTCCTGTGGATGATGTACCGCTGCGGCTGGGGGACGAAGGAGGGCCAGGAGACCGTCCTCGCCGTGGAGATCGACCGCGAGGGCTTCGAGTGGGCCCTGCGGAACGCCTGCCTCTCCCACTACCAACGCGGCTTCCACCCCGACCGGGCCGACTGGAAGCGGCGGTTGGGGGAGTCGCCGGCCCGGGTGCAGTGGGACCCGGAACGGGACCTGGGCCTACGGGCGCTCCCGTACCGTTCGCTCCAGCTCGGGCTGTCGGGCGAGGCCTCCCGGCGGTACGCGGACGAGTGGACGGTCGCCGTCACCGACGTGACCCCGCTCGCCCGCCGGATCCACGAGCTGGTCCGGGCGGGCGAACGGGACGCCGCGCGGCTGCTGCTGCCCCGGGAGGAGCCGTACCCGGAGACCCCGGGGCTACTGGACCGGGTGCGTGGCCGGGACTACGCCGGCGGGGCGGTGACCACCGAGAAGTTGAAGTCGCCGGTGCCGAGCGTCCCGTAGAGGCGCAGCCACAGCGGCAGCAGCAGCTCCACGCCCCGCGCGCTCGTCAGGTCACCGAGGTCGATGATCCGGTCGGCGGGCCAGCCGAAGGAGCCGAGCAGGTCCGCGACGACGGCCTTGGCGGTCTCGTCGTCGCCGCTGAGGAACACGTTGTGGTGCCCCGGGACCCGGCCGGGCTCGACCATGACGGCGTTCGCCATGGTGTTGAGCGTCTTGACGACGCGCACCTCGGGGAAGGCCTTCTGGAGCTGCTCGGCGAGGCTGCCGCCGTCCGGGGTGACGACGGTGGGCGGCATGCCGCCGGAGAAGTCGAGCGGGTTGGACACGTCGATGAGGACCTTGCCGCGCAGGTTCGCCGCACCGGCGGCCTCCAGGACGGCGAGGGAGACGAGACCGCCGGTGGCGTTCACCACCAGCTCGGCGGAGGCGGCGGCGTCGGCGAAGGTGCCGTGCGCGCCGCCGGTCGCCCCGGCCCACTTCACGGCCTCGGCGTTGTCCGCCGTACGGGAACCGAGGGTGACCTCGTGCCCGAGGGAGACGAGCTTGGTGGCGAGCCGGCGGCCGACCTCACCGGTTCCGAGTACGGCGATCTGCATGACGTGCGCTCCTTCGGAGGGGACGACGACCCGGGAAGGCCGACCCTATGCGGAACGGGACGGGTCCGCCGTCCCGGAACCGTCCCGGGGCGTCCCGGGCTCGCGTCCCCTCGCCCCCCCCGGCCCGTCAGGCCGCGGGGAGGTCCCGGGGCGGGCGGCGCATGGCCCACAGGGTGGGTCCGCCGCCCGGCAGGGCGACCTCGCCGAGCACGGCGAAGCCGAAGTGCTCGTACACGGGGAGGTTGTCGGGCTTGGAGGATTCCAGGTAGACGGGCAGGCCCGCCGCGTCGGCCTGGGCGAGGCCGGAGCGCAGGAGCGCGGACCCGTGGCCCTGGCCCCGGGCGGCGGGGTCGGCGCCGATCACGGCGAGGTACCAGTGCGGCTCGGGCGGGGTGTGGGCGGCGGCGCCCTCGACGGCCTGGCGGAAGAGGTCGGCGCGGTCACCGAGGATGTCGGCGAGTTCCTGGACGGTTCCGGCGTCGGGGACGGCCTTCTCCTGTCCCTCCGGGGCGACCCAGAACGCGGCGGCGGCGTCGGTGCGCTCACAGACGCCGTGCAGTGCGTACTGCCGGGTGAGGAGAGTGGTGAAGTACCGCCCGAGACCGGCCTCGCGGGAGGCTTCGTCGGGGAAGAACCAGCGCATCATCGGGTCGTCACCGAAGGCACGGGCCAGGGTGCGGCTGACCATCGGCGCGTCGTCGACCGTTGCCGTCGTCGGTGTGTTCGAGGTAGGCATACGGGTCATTCTGCACGCTGGATGATCTTGGTCGGGGGCTGGGGCGGCCCGTACGCGTACCACCGTCGGAGGGAAGGAAGGATCGCCGGATGAACGACGAGGATCCACTGCTGAGCCGCGCCCGCCACCTGTGGGAGACGCTGGCCGCCGCACCCGTCTCGTTCGCGCCGCCGGCCGGCGTGAGGGTCGTGGTGTCGCCGGGGTCGGAGCTGTGTCCGCCGTCGTGGGTGGGTGTGGTCGTCCTGGGGAACGCGGCGATCGTCACCGCACCGACGGAGGCGGCTGCGCGGGCGTGGAAGCGCGGGACGGCGGGTGCGCCGGTGGAGTCGCTGGTGAGCGCGGAGGCGGTACGGGGGATGGTGCACGTGACGGACACACTCGGCCCGGCGACGCTGGCGTACGCGTCCCTGGGGGACTTCCGCCCGTGGCCGGCGGATCCGGTGGTCGAGGACGTGTGGGCGGAGAGCGAGGAACTCCGGGCGCTGGTGGCGGCGGTGGGGCAGGAGGACGCGGACGAGAGCGGGATGGAGGAGATCACGTCTCCGGCGTTCGTCGTACGCGGAGGACGGGGCGGGGCGGCCGGCGGTGACGGAGGGAGCGTCATAGCGGCGGCGGGATACCGGCTGTGGCCGGAATCGACGGCGCACATCAGTGTGCTGACGGCCCCGGGGCACCGAGGTCGCGGACTGGCCGGGAGGACGGCCTCGGCGGCGGTGGCACACGCGCTGGAGGCTGGGCTGATGCCCCAGTGGCGGGCCCGGACGGTGGAATCGCGCGCGGTGGCGAGGGCGCTCGGGTTCAGGGAGCTGGGGATGCAACTGAGCGTCCGATGCGACGAGTTCTAGGGGTGAGACCGGAGCGTTCACTCCAACCACCCATCCCCAAAGGGGAGTTCATCGACCTTTTCCGTCCGCTGAGCGAACGCCCCTGACCGGTTTCCGCTCTTGACGCAGAGTCAAACTCTCGTTGAACATTCAGCACGCACTCGCACAGCACTCGTACAGCTCCAGCGCCTCGTGGCACCCCAGCCCGAGGCGTCTCGCACGTTCCGTCCCATCCCCGTTCGGAATCCGGAGCCCCCACAGATGAACATCTCCGTGCACAGACGCGTCACCGTGGCCGCCGCCCTCGCGGCGCTCGCCCTCGGCGGACTCACCGGCACCACCGCATCGGCCAGCCCCACCGGCGCCACCGCCGCGCCCGACATCCCGCTCGCCAACGTCAAGCAGCACTTGACGGACCTCCAGGCCATCGCCACCGCCAACGGCGGCAACCGCGCCCACGGCCGTACCGGCTACAAGGCCTCCATCGACTTCGTGAAGGCCAAGCTCGACGCCGCCGGCTACACCACCGCGCTCCAGCAGTTCAGCTACAACGGCGCCACCGGCTACAACCTCATAGCCGACTGGCCCGGCGGCGACCCGAACCAGGTCATCATGTCCGGTTCGCACCTCGACTCGGTGACCTCCGGCCCCGGCATCAACGACAACGGCTCCGGTTCCGCCGCGATCCTCGAAGCCGCGCTCGCCGTCTCCCGCGCCCAGCTCCAGCCCACCAAGCACCTGCGCTTCGGCTGGTGGGGCGCCGAGGAGCTCGGGCTCGTCGGGTCGAAGTACTACGTCAACAACCTGCCCACCACGGAGCGTTCGAAGATCAGCGGCTATCTGAACTTCGACATGATCGGCTCGCCGAACCCGGGCTACTTCGTCTACGACGACGACCCGACGATCGAGCAGACCTTCAAGGACTACTACGCCGGGCTCGGCATCCCCACCGAGATCGAGACCGAGGGCGACGGCCGCTCCGACCACGCCCCGTTCAAGAACGTGGGCATACCCGTCGGCGGGCTCTTCTCCGGCGCCGACTACATCAAGACCGCCGCCCAGGCGCAGAAGTGGGGCGGTACGTCCGGCCAGGCCTTCGACCGCTGCTACCACGCGTCCTGCGACACCATGGCGAACATCAACGACACCGCCCTGGACCGCAACGCGGACGCCATCGCGTACGCGATCTGGAACCTGTCCACCGGGTCGACGACCCCGCCGACCGGCACGGTCTTCGAGAACACCGCCGACGTCGCCGTCCCGGACAACGGCGCCGCCGTGACCTCCTCCGTGACCGTCACCGGCATCACGGGCAACGCGCCGTCGACCCTCAAGGTCGGCGTGGACATCGTCCACACCTGGATCGGGGACCTGGTCGTCGACCTGATCGCCCCCGACGGCTCGGTCTACAACCTGCACAACCGGACCGGCAGCGGCACGGACAACATCGTCCAGACCTACACCGTGAACGCCTCCTCCGAGGTCGCCAACGGCGTCTGGAAGCTCCGCGTCCAGGACAAGGCCGGGTCGGACACCGGCTACATCAACGGGTTCAAGCTGACCTTCCCGTAAGGCCGGGCCCGTAAGGCCGGGCCCGCAGGACGCACAGAACTCCCGGGTGGGTCGGTGACCATCGCCCCCGACCCGCCCGGGGTCCCAACCAGTCCGCTACTTACCGGCGTTCGCCGCGTCCACCAGCGCGTCCTGCGTCACCGCGCCGACGTAGACCCTGCCGTCGTCGGTGAGGAGCGCGTTCACCAGCTTCGTCTTGTAGACGGTGCCGGAGCCGAACTTCCCGGTGACCTTGTCGCCGAAGGAGTCCAGGAAGCCCTGGATCTCCTTCGGCGCCTCGTCCGTCTTCGGCGCCGGCGCCCCCGTGTCGAGCTTCGCGATCGTCGTCCAGCCCTCGCCGATGACGTTCATGCCCTCGCCGGAGCGGCCGAAGCCCTTCCCGAACTCCTTCCCGAAGTCCTTGCCGAAGCCGGGGAAGCCCTCCTCGAAGCCCTCGGGCAGGTCCTCCGCGTCCTTCCCGGCCTTCTCCGCGGCCCCCTCCGTCACCTTCGCGCCCTTCGGCGCCGTGAAGGTGAACTCCGAGGCGGCCGGCTTCCCGAAGTCGACCTTCGTGAAGCCCGCGTCGACGACGGGCTTGCCGCCCTCGACCGAGGAGAGGGTGAACTTCAGCGGGGTGCCGTTCGCCGCGTCCACCGCGATCTTCACCGACTGGACCATGGAACCGGACTGCTTCGGCTTGATGACCAGCTGGTACGCGTCCCGGCCCGCCACCTTCGCCGTGCCGTCGACCGTGATCGACGTGGTGTCGCCGGCCGCCTTCAGGACCTCGTCCGCGAGCTGCCTGGGCGTGCCGGGCAGCTCCTCGCCCTTCTCCGCGCCGTCGGCGGCGGACCCGGCGCCCTTCTCGTGGAAGGCCTCGTTGGACTTGCTGTCGTAGCCCCAGACGTCGTCGCCGTTGTGGATCAGGCTGTACTCGTCGGAGCCGTCGATCAGGGTGAGCCTCTGGCGGTCGGGGCCGTCGGCCGCGACGCGCAGCGTGTGGCTGCCCGAGATGAGCTGGGTGAGCTTCTCGGACGGGTCGGCCGAGGCCGACCCGCCGCCGGAGCCGCCGAGGCCCGAGGTCAGGCCCGAGGTCAGCCCGCCGAGGGACGGCAGCCCCAGGTCGGTGGAGATCTTGAACGTGCCGGACAGCGTCTGGGTGTCCGAGGCGGCGATCTTCTCGATGAGCTGCTGCGCCGTGATCTCGGGCAGATCGGGGTCTCCGGACGCCGCCAGTGCCGGTACGAGTCCGATGGTCGCCGCCGCGACTCCTGCCACCGCGACCGGGACGATGAACCGGCTCGCCTTACGGGTCTCTGCCATGGTCTCCGCTACCTCCGTTGTCGATGGGTCCATCTCACCAACTCGGAGGCCCGGAAGCGTCAGACCCCGGGATCAACCTCACGTACTGCTTCGGGATGACCCGACCCTGAGAGAATCTAGGCCGCCCGGTGGACAACCGCGTCGCACATCTCCGCGAGCGCCGCCTTCGCGTAGCCGTCGG
This sequence comes from Streptomyces sp. NPDC001728, assembly GCF_040297565.1. Classification (NCBI taxonomy): domain Bacteria; kingdom Bacillati; phylum Actinomycetota; class Actinomycetes; order Kitasatosporales; family Streptomycetaceae; genus Streptomyces; species Streptomyces sp. NPDC001728. Next base: position 226,361 of record NZ_JBEOZK010000011.1, on the reverse strand, counting down.
GCAGCGGTGCGAGCATCGCGCGCGCCTCCTCCGCGTACCGCACGGTGACCCGGCGGGCCCGCTCCAGGGCCGGGTGGGCACGCAGCCGGCGCAGGGCCTCGGCGTGGCGCTCGTCGTCGCTGAGGTCGCCGTCGATCAGGGCGACGAGTTCCAGGTCCTCGGGGCGCCCGTGGGCGAGCGCGGCGGCCCGCAGATAGAGCACGGGCAGGGTGGGGACGCCCTCGCGCAGGTCGGTGCCGGGGGTCTTGCCGGACTCGTGGGAGTCGGAGGCGATGTCGAGGATGTCGTCGGCGAGCTGGAAGGCCACGCCGAGCCGTTCGCCGTACTGGGTGAGGGTGTCGACGACGCTCTCGTCGGCGCCGGACATCATGGCGCCGAAGCGGCAGGCGACGGCGACGAGCGAGCCGGTCTTGCCGCCGAGGACGTCGAGGTAGTGGTCGACGGGGTCGCGGCCGTCCGTGGGTCCGGCGGTCTCCAGGATCTGGCCGGTCACGAGCCGTTCGAACGCCTCGGACTGGATGCGTACGGCCTCGGGGCCGAGGTCCGCGAGCGTGTGCGAGGCGCGGGCGAAGAGGAAGTCACCCGTGAGGACGGCGATGGAGTTGCCCCAGCGCGTGTTGGCACTGTCGACGCCGCGGCGCACGTCGGCCTCGTCCATGACGTCGTCGTGGTAGAGCGTGGCCAGGTGGGTGAGCTCGACGACGACGGCGGAGGGCACGACGCCCGGCGCGTAGGGGTCGCCGAACTGGGCGGCGAGCATCACGAGCAGGGGGCGGAAGCGCTTGCCGCCGGCGAGCACGAGGTGCTGGGCGGCCTCCGTGATGAACGGGACATCGCTCTTGGTGGCGTCCAGGAGGCCCGCCTCCGCAGCCGCCAAACCGGTCTGGACATCGGCCTCAAGAGCCTGGTCCCGCACGCTAAGACCGAACGGCCCGACGACGGTCACGAGGGGGTCTCCTGTCTGCTGACGCCTGCTGACGATCGCACGGATCGTCCACGCGGATGGTTGGACTGGTCGGACTGTGCGCGATCACACGGATTGTCGATGTGTCGCTCGATTCACTCAAGCCAGCGTATCCGGTCACCTTTCGATCACCGTGGGCGCCTTCCCGTCACCCCCGGTATGTTCGTGATCAGCTCATACGACCAGGAGTAGGCGTTTTGTCCCGAACAATGATCGACACCGACACGAACGGCGCGCAGCCACCCCCCGAGGACGACCACGCCTTCCTCGGACATCCACGGGGTCTGCTCACCCTCTCCGGCCTGGAGGTCTGGGAGCGGTTCTCGTTCCTGGGCATGCAGGCCATCCTCGTCCTGTACTTCGCGGCCACCGTGGCGGACGGCGGACTCGGCATGGCGGCCGGCACCGCCGCCTCCGTCTCCGCCGCCTACGGCACGCTCGTCTACCTGGTCTCGGTGGCGGGCGGCTGGCTCGCCGACCGCATCCTCGGCTCGTACCGCGCGGTCCTCTGGGGCGGCATCCTGATCGCCTGCGGCCATTACGCCATGGCGGTGCCTGCCGCCGCCATGACCTGGGTGGGCCTCGGCCTGATCAGCGCGGGCACCGGACTGCTCAAGCCGAACGTGGCGACCATGGTCGGCAAGCTGTACCGCACGGACGACGAGCGCCGGGACGCCGGTTTCGCGCTCTACTACATGGCGATCAACATCGGCGCGTTCGCCGGCCCGCTGATCACCGGCTGGCTCGCCGACCACAAGGGCTACCACTGGGGCTTCTCCGCCGCCGCGCTCGGCATGAGCCTCGGCCTGATCCAGTACGTCGCCGGCCGACGTCACCTGGCCGGGCGCAAGCACTCCGCCGAATTCGCGCTCGCCCCCGAGGCCATGCGGCGGACGGTCCGGCTGATGGCCGTCGGCGCGGTCGTCGTGGCCGTCCTCGCCACGGCCCTGGCGTTCGCGGGCTGGCTGACCATGGGCCGCTTCGTGGACATGCTGACGGTGATCTCGGTGATCGCCCCGGTCGTCTACTTCTGGGTGATGTTCACCAGCCCCCGGGTCACCGCCGAGGAGCGCGGACGCCTCAAGCCGTACATCGTGCTGTTCCTGGCCTCGGTCGTCTTCAACTTCATCCTCTTCCAGGCGTACTCGACCATGATCCTGCTGGCCTCCACCAACGCCCGTACGACCATCCTCGGCTTCGACTTCCCGGCCGGCTGGTACGCCTCCGCCCTCGGCGCCTTCGAAGTGGCCCTGGCGCCCGTGGTGGCCGCCGTCTGGGCCCGGATGGGGCCCCGGCAGCCGCACGCCTCCAACAAGATCGCCTTCGGTGTGATCCTCGGCGGTCTGTCGTTCCTCCTGATGGTCCTGCCGACCTCCGGGCACGCCGACGACACCTACCGGATGGCCGCCTGGTGGATCGTGGGCTCGTACCTGCTGCTCGGCCTCGGCGACGTCCTCCTGGAGACCTCCGGGATGTCCGCGACCAGCAAGCTCGCCCCGAAGGCCTTCTCCAGCCAGACGATGTCGCTCTGGTTCCTCTCCCTGGCGCTCGCCAACGGCATCCAGGCGCAGACCGTGAAGCTCTACGACGACGTCTCCAAGCCCGTCTACTTCGGCGTCAACGGCGCCGTGGCCGTCGCCGTCGGCCTCGTCGTGATCGCCCTGGCGCCGTGGCTGCGCCGCGCCATGCACCCCGTCCACTAGGGAGCCGAGATGAAGATCCGTACCGACTTCCCGTACGAGACCCGCCACGACGACGTCCTCATCCCGCTCGGGGACGGGACCGAGCTGTACGCGCGCGTGTGGCGACCGCTCACCGACGAGCCCGTACCGGCCCTCCTGGAGTACCTGCCGTACCGGCTCACCGACTGGACCGCGCCCCGCGACCGGCAGCGCCACCCCTGGTACGCGGGCCACGGCTACGCCTCCGTACGGGTCGACGTCCGCGGCCACGGCAACAGCGAGGGCCTGCCCGGCGACGAGTACGACCCGGTCGAGCTGGCCGACGGCGTCGCCGTCGTGAACTGGCTCGCCGAACAGCCCTGGTGCACCGGCAAGGTCGGCATGTTCGGCATCTCCTGGGGCGGCTTCAACTCGCTCCAGATCGCCGCCCTGGCCCCCGAACCGCTCAAGGCGATCGTCACCGTCTGCTCCACCGACGACCGCTACGACAACGACGTCCACTACATGGGCGGCTCCGTCCTCGCCGTCGACATGCACGCCTGGGCCGCCACCATGCTCGCCTTCGTCTGCCGGCCCCCGGACCCGGAGTACGTGGGCGAGGAGTGGCGCGAGCGGTGGCTGAAGCGCCTGGAGGCCGTGGAGCCGCTCATCCACACCTGGCTCTCCCACCAGACCCGCGACGCCTACTGGAAGCACGGCAGCGTCTGTGAGGACTACGGCGCGATCCGGGCCGCCGTCCTCGCCGTCGGCGGCTGGCACGACCCCTACCGGGACACCGTCCTTCGGCTCGCCCACCACCTCCCCCAGGACCGGGTGCGCGGCATCATCGGCCCCTGGTCCCACCAGTACCCGGACCGCGGTCTGCCGCCGGGGCCCGCCATCGGCTTCCTCCAGGAGACCCTGCGCTGGTGGGACCACCACCTCAAGGGCGCCGACAACGACGTGATGGCCGAACCGCTGCTCCGCTCCTGGATCAGCGACTCGCACCTGCCCGCGACCGTCTACGAGGAGCTGCCCGGCCGCTGGGTCACCGACCCCTCCTGGCCCTCCCCGAACGTCACCCCCGTCACGTACGCCTTCCAGGGCGCGCCCGTGGTCGTCGACTCGCCGCAGCAGACCGGGCTCGACGCCGGGCGCTTCTTCCCCTTCGGCAACGACGCCGACCTGCCGCCCGACCAGCGCGACGAGGACGCCCACTCGGCCTGCTTCGACTTCCCCGTGCCGGAGGACGGCGGTCCGGTCGAGATCCTGGGCCGTCCGTCGGTCAGCCTGGCGCTGCGCACGGCCGCGCCCACCGGGCAGGTCATCGCCCGGCTCTGCGACATCGCCCCGGACGGTTCCTCCACCCTGGTCACCCGGGGCGCGCTGAACTTCTCCGCCCGGTACGGCCGTGACCGGGCCGTGGAGGCACAGATCGGCGAGACGGAGAGCTTCGACTTCGAGCTGAACGGCATCGGGCACGCCTTCGCACCCGGCCACCGGGTGCGGCTCGCGGTCTCCTCGACGTACTGGCCGTGGATCTGGCCGCAGCCGGACGCGGCGGGCTTCACGCTCGACCCGGCGGGCTCCTCCCTGACCCTGCCCGTGCGCCGTCCCACCCAGGACGCCGTCACCTGGGAGGAGCCGGAGCAGTCCGAGCCGCTCGGGGTGGTCTACCCGCGCACGCTGGAGGAGCCGCGGCCCGAGCGGCTGGTGGTCAGGGACGTGGCGAAGGGCGAATGGACCCTGGAGGTCGACCCGAAGTACGGCGGTACGCGGGTGTACCCGGACGGCCTGGAGTTCACCGAGGACGCGGTGGAGACGTACACGATCGACGAGAGCGGCCCGCTGTCCGCCCGGACCCGCTCGGAGTGGTCGGTCCGGCTGCACCGGCCCGAGCTGGCCTGGGACGTCACCGTGGACACCCGCTCGGAGATCTCCTGCGACGCGGACGAGTTCCTCACCACGAACGAGGTGGTGTGCAAGGAGGGCGGCGAGGTCGTCTTCCACCGGACGTGGGAGAAGCGGATCCCCCGTACGGCGGGCTGAAGCTCGCTCGTACGGGGGATCCGGGGCCGGGTTACGCGCCGGCGCCGGCCTTGCGGCGGCGGGCGACGACCAGCGCGCCGGCGCCGAGGGCGACGGCCGCGGCGGCGGCGAAGCCGAGCGGGAGGGTGTCGTTCGCACCGGTGGCGGCGAGGGCGCCGTTGACCGGGGTGTTCGAGCTGCCGCCCTGGCCGGTGGTGTTGGTGTTGCCACCGGTGCTGCCGGTGCCGGTGGGCGCCGGCGTGGTGGTCGACGGGGACGGCTCCGGAGTGGGCTTGGTGCCCTTGGCCGCGAGGATGTCGAATTCGACGGTCGCGTACTCCTTGCTGCTGCCGCAGGTGCCGTCGTTCTTCTCGTACGCGCCGACGGCGAAGGCGACGCCCTTGCCGGCCGGGGTCTCGGCGTCGACGGTGAGGCGCAGCTTCACGTCGGCCTTGCCACCCTTGGCCAGTTCACCGATGGTGATGGCCTCCTCGGTCTCCGCGGAGAGCTTCGTCCACGCGGGGTGGGCGGCGGAGGACCACTCGAAGGTGAGGAGTTCGTCGAAGAACTCCCCCTCCTCCTCGTCGCTCTCGTCGTCGACACCCGTGATGTTCAGGGCGGCGGCGTAGGCCTGGACGGCCTTGAGGGTGTGGTCGGTGGTGTTGCTGACGCGCAGGGAGAACTGCGCGCTGGTGCCGGCGGTGACCGTCTTGGGGCCGGTCATGGAGACCTTGACGGAGCCGTCCTCGGGGCACTCGTCCGGGCCGCCCTGCTCGAACTCCTCCAGGGCGTCCTCGGCGTCGGAGAGCTCCGTCTCGGCCATCTTGATGGCGACGTCGAGCTTGCTGATCTTCCGGGCCAGCGCGACCCTCGCGTCGTCGTGGGCGGTGTCGGCCTTCTTCTCCCGGAGTTCGGCGGCGACCGTGGCGGCGACCGCTTCGTCGACCGCCGTCTTCGCGGCGGTGACGGCGGCGTCGGCGGCCGTCTTCTGCTCCTCGGTGGCGTCCTCGGGCAGGTCCTTCACGGCCTGCTCGGCCGTGGCCAGCGTCTCGTCGGCGGCGGTCTTCGCGGCCTTCGCGGCCTTGACGGCCTCCTGCGCGGCGGCCAGCTCGGTCTTCAGAGCCGGGTCGACGTTGTCGTCCTCGAGGTCCTTCACGACGGCCGTGCGCTCGGCCTTCAGCGCCTTGACCTTCGCCTCCGCCTTCTCGACGGCGGCGACCAGCTTCTCGTACTCGGCGAAGTCGTCGCCGTCGGGGTCGTCCTGCGTGGTGCCCTGGGTGTGGCCGGGCACGGCCGGGCCGGCCGCGAACGCGGGCGCGGCGGAGAGGAATACGACCGGGGTGGTGACCGCGGCTGCCACGGCGGTCGCGAGAATGCGGCGAATCTTCACAGTGCGGGACCTTTTTCCTGGTCAGGGAGGGGTGAGAGCAATGCGGGGCGCGCACTCGCGGTAGCTTCACGCGGCGCGACGCCACCCTGATCGTATGGCGGGGAACGCCCTTGCGGCAGGCCTGTCTTCCCAGTTCGGGACGGGGTCCGAGGACTACCGGGACCGAATACCGGATCAAGTCGGACAGTTGCCCACGGAGGCCGCACTTTCTGTGTGATCCATGTCATCCGCGCCCGGCGGCCCGCCCCGTAACGTGTCCCCCACACCCGTGGAAAGCGAGGCAAGCACCGATGTCCGAGCACAGCCCGCTCGACCTGGCCGAGGGCGATCCCTTCGGCCCGCACAACCTCCCGTACGGCGTCTTCTCCACCGCCGACGAGCCCGGCCGGCGCCGGCTCGGCGTCCGGATCGGCGGGCACGTGCTGGACGCGGGTGCCGCGGCGCACGCGCTCGGCTCCCCGTACGCGGCGCTGCTCGACCGGCCGAGCCTCAACCCGCTGCTCGCGGCCGGGCGGACCGCCTGGCGCGATGTGCGCAGGGCGCTCACGGCCTGGGTGACGGTGCCGGCCCACCGTGCGGACATCGAGCCGCTGCTGCACCCGCTGGACGCGGTGACGCTGCACCTGCCGTACGAGGTCGCGGACTACGTCGACTTCTACGCGAGCGAGCACCACGCGACGAACGTGGGGAAGATCTTCCGCCCCGACGGGGACGCGCTCACCCCCAACTGGAAGCACCTGCCGATCGGTTACCACGGTCGCGCGGGCACGGTCGTGGTCTCCGGCACCGATGTCGTACGGCCCTCGGGGCAGCGCAAGGCGCCCGCCGACGCGGCCCCGGTCTTCGGCCCCTCGGTCAAGCTGGACATCGAGGCGGAGGTCGGCTTCCTGGTCGGCGCCCCGTCGGAGCTGGGCGCGTCCGTGCCCCTCGCGGACTTCCGGGAGCACGTCTTCGGTCTGACGCTGCTCAACGACTGGTCGGCGCGTGATGTGCAGGCCTGGGAGTACGTGCCGCTCGGCCCGTTCCTCGGGAAGTCGTTCCAGACCTCGGTGTCGGCGTGGGTGACGCCCCTGGAGGCGCTGGACGCCGCCAGGACCGCGCCGCCCGCGCGGGACTTCCCGCTGCTTCCGTATCTGGACGACGCGGCCGAGGAGGAGCCGGGCGGCTTCGACCTGCGGATCACGGTGGAGATCAACGGCGAGGTGGTGGCGGAGCCGCCGTTCTCCACCATGTACTGGACGGCCGCGCAGCAGCTCGCGCACATGACGGTGAACGGCGCCTCGCTGCGCACCGGCGACCTCTACGGCTCCGGGACGGTGTCCGGGCCCGAGGTGGACCAGCGCGGTTCGCTGCTGGAGCTCACCTGGAACGGCCGGGACGCCCTCGACCTGGCCGGTGGCAAGCGGACGTTCCTGGAGGACGGCGACGAGGTCGTCCTGACGGCCTGGGCTCCGGGCCCGGACGGCACCCGGGTGGCGCTGGGCGAGGTCCGGGGCCGGATCGTTCCCCGCGCCTAGTTACAGCGCCCGCCAGAGGGCGGGTACGTGGGGCGGCTCCCAGCCGGTCTGGCCCGTGTGTGCCTGGAGGCACACATAGGCCGGGCCGCCGTAGGTGACCTGGTCGCCCGCCCGGTAGGCGGTCCCGGCGGCCCAGCTGCCGCCGGGCGGCTGGGTGGTCGTGGTGGCCGTGGGGGTGGGGCTGGGCCCGGGGTCCTGCGGCACGTTCAGGACGAAGTCGAAGGCCGCCTCCTTCGCGGCGCCCGCGTCCCGCACGTTCATGAGGAGCCGGGCGTCGAAGAGGCTGTCGGTGTTGTTGCGGGGTTCGCCGGGGAAGTACAGCTGGGTGGTGAGCACCGGGCGGCCGGGGGCCTGGATCTTGACGTGGAGATGCCGGGTGCGGCCGGGGTAGAGGCCGGGCACGATCGTGGTGAGCTTGAACGCTCCCTGCGCGTCGGTGAACTGGTGCCCGCGGAAACGGAATCCGGTGTTGTCGTAGCCGCCGTTGGTGTCGGCCTGCCAGAAGTCGAGCAGGACGCCGGATATCGGCCGGCAGGCGAGCCCGAAGACATAGCCGCTGAACGTCAGCCGGACGCCGGCCGTGCCGGACTCCAGCAGGCTGGTGCGCAGGGGTGAGTCGGGCTTGAAGTAGGGGCCCTCCATCTGCGGCGGGGTGGGGTCGTCGCCGTCGTCGCACTCGGGGGTGAGCGCGGGCGCCGCCTCGCCGGCGCTGAGGGTACGGGCGAGTGCCGGTACGCCCATGAGTACGACGGGGGCCGCCATGCCGGCCGCGAGGGCGGCCCGCAGCACCGCCTTGCGGCTGACGTGCCCGGTACTGGTCTCGCTGTCCATGCCTGCTCCTCGTATGGGGGTTGAGGGGGATCGGCAACGAACCTAGGCGGGCGGGGCGGCGGGTTCGAGGGACGGAGCGCGGCGGTCGTGGTGTTTCCGGAAGGCTCCGGGGCTGGTGCCGGTCTCGCGGCGGAAGAAGCGGCAGAAGTACGCGGGGTCGCTGAATCCGGTCCGGGCGGCGATCTGACGGATGGACAGTTCGGTACGGGCCAGCAGGCGTTGGGCCTCGCGGGTGCGGGCCTCGCGGAGCAGGGCGCCCGGGGTGCGGCCGGTGGCGGCGCGGACGGCCTCGGTGAGGTAGCCGGGGCTGACGCCGAGCCGGTCGGCGTACGCGCGGACGGGCAGGCCGTCGCTCCCGGTGCGGGCGAGGAGCCGGGCGAACTCCGCGGCGACGGCGTCCGCGGCGGTCCGGCCGGGCGGCGGCGCACCGGGGGCGGGAGCCGTGTCCGGGCCGGGCAGCCGGGCCGCCCGGACCAGGAGGACGTGCAGCAGGGAGCGCAGGACGGTCTCGAAGCCGTCGGCGCCGTGCCCGTACTCCTCGACGAGTTCGGCCATCAGACGGCCGGTGCGGGCGTGCGCGGGTCCGTCGAGGCTGAGCCAGGGGCGTTCGCCGAGGCGGCGCAGGAGGTCCCGGTCTCCGGGGTGGTCGAGGAGGAAGGCGTCGGTGAAGAGGACGACGCTGCCGTCGAGGCCGCGGGCGTCCTCCCAGTGGTGCAGCTGTCCGGGGAGGACGAGGCCGAGGTGGGGCGGGCGGATCTCCCAGCGGGCGAGGTCGACGACATGGGTGCCGGTGCCCGCGGTGACGTGGACGATCTCGTGGAAGGTGTGCCGGTGGGGGAAGGAGGCCCTGGCCAGCGGGCCGATGGTGTCGAAGGTCCCGGCGGCGAACGGCGTCCGGTCGGACACCCGGACCTCCAGCCGGTGCATGGGCGGGTCGCCCGCTCTCGGGACGGCGCAGGGGGTCCCCGGTAACGCGGTGCTGTCGCGCATCGTGCCGTTCTCCCTCGTGGGCGGACGGGCCAGGTGGTACAGACCATTGAGGCCCTTCCCACCATGGCACGGGCACCTCCCATGGGTCACCCCCGCGTGCGGTACCTCGGCCGGGCGGACCAGGCTCCTCACGCGGGCTCGGCCCCCCGGGCTCAGGGGAGGAGCGGGCACGCGGAAGGGCCCGGCTCGCCCCCGAGCCGGGCCCTTCGCGCGTGGCGTCTACCGGACGAAGACGCTCGCCTGGTTGGCCAGGTCCAGGAAGTACTGCGGCGCGAGGCCGAGCACCAGGGTGACCGCCACACCCGCCGTGATGGTGATCGTCGTCAGCGCCGACGGCACGGCGACCGTGGGGCCGTCCGCCTTCGGCTCGCTGAAGAACATCAGCACGATCACCCGGATGTAGAAGAACGCGGCGATGGCCGAGGAGATCACACCGACCACGACCAGCGCGCCGGCGCCGCCCTCCGCCGCCGCCTTGAAGACCGCGAACTTCCCGGCGAAGCCGGAGGTCAGCGGGATGCCGGCGAAGGCGAGCAGGAAGACCGCGAAGACCGCCGCGACGAGCGGCGAACGGCGCCCGAGCCCGGCCCACTTGGAGAGGTGGGTGGCCTCGCCGCCCGCGTCCCTGACCAGCGTGACGACGGCGAACGCGCCGATGGTCACGAAGGAGTAGGCGCCCAGGTAGAACAGGACCGACGAGATGCCGCTCGGGGTGGCCGCGATGACACCCGCGAGCAGGAAGCCCGCGTGCGCGATCGAGGAGTACGCGAGGAGCCGCTTGATGTCGGTCTGGGTGATGGCGACGATCGCGCCGCCCAGCATGGTGACGATCGCGACGCCCCACATGACCGGCCGCCAGTCCCAGGTGAGGCCGGGCAGCACCACGTACAGCAGGCGGAGCAGCGCGCCGAACGCGGCGACCTTGGTCGCGGCGGCCATGAAGCCGGTGACCGGGGTCGGGGCGCCCTGGTAGACGTCCGGGGTCCACATGTGGAACGGCACGGCGCCGACCTTGAAGAGGAGCCCCATGAGGACCATCGCGAAGCCGATGAGCAGCAGCACGTCGTTGCCCATGGTGTCGGCGAGCGCCGGGTTCACGGAGGCGATCGAGCCGTCGACGACCTGGGCGATGGTGGCGTACGAGACGGAGCCCGCGTAGCCGTAGAGCAGGGCGATCCCGAAGAGCAGGAAGGCCGAGGAGAAGGCGCCGAGCAGGAAGTACTTGACGGCCGCCTCCTGTGACATCAGCCGCCTGCGGCGGGCGACGGCGCAGAGCAGGTACAGCGGGAGGGAGAAGACCTCCAGGGCGACGAAGAGCGTCAGGAGGTCGTTGGCGGCCGGGAAGACCAGCATGCCGGCGATGGCGAAGAGGGCGAGCGGGAAGACCTCGGTGGTGGTGAACCCGGCCTCGGTCGCGGCCCGTTCGTGGTCGCTGCCGGGGACGGCGGCGGCATCGGCGGCGAAGGAGTCGATCCGGTGGCCGTGGTCGGCCGGGTCGAGCCTGCGCTCGGCGAAGGTGAAGATCGCGACGATCGAGGCGAGGAGAATGGTGCCCTGGAGGAAGAGGGCGGGCCCGTCGACGGCGATGGCGCCCATGGCCGCGATGTGGGCCTTGGTGGAGCCGTAGCCGCCGGCGGCCAGGGCGACGATCGCGGCGAACGCGGCGACGAGCGCCACGACGCTGAGGAAGACCTGGCTGTGATAGCGGCCCTTGCGGGGCACGAAGGCCTCGACGAGGACGCTGATGAGCGCGGCGCCGAGCACGATGAGTACGGGTGAGAGCTGGGTGTACTCGATGTGGGGTGCCGGGATCTTGTCCAGCGGCTCGGCTGCGGTCGTCCACAGGCTGTGGACAGAGGATGCGACGGCGGATGTGCTCACTTGGCCGCCTCCACCTTCTGAATAGGCACAGAAGGCTGGGGATCCTTCTGCTGGACGTCGGACATGGTGTGCTGCACGGCCGGGTTGACGACGTCCGTCAGCGGCTTCGGGAAGACCCCGAGGAAGATCAGGACGGCGATCAGCGGGACGACCACCGCCAGTTCACGCACCCGCAGGTCGGGCAGCTCCCGGACCTCCTCCTTCACCGGCCCGGTCATCGTCCGCTGGTAGAGGACGAGGGTGTAGAGGGCGGCCAGGACGATGCCGGTGGTGGCGATGACACCGGCCACCGGGTATCGGGCATATGTGCCGACCAGCACCAGGAACTCGCTGACGAACGGCGCGAGTCCGGGCAGCGACAGGGTCGCGAGCCCGCCGATCAGGAAGGTGCCGGCGAGCACCGGGGCGACCTTCTGCACCCCGCCGTAGTCGGCGATGAGCCGCGAGCCGCGCCGGGAGATCAGGAAGCCGGCGACGAGCATCAGGGCGGCGGTCGAGATGCCGTGGTTGACCATGTAGAGCGTGGCACCGGACTGGCCCTGGGTGGTCATCGCGAAGATGCCCAGGATGATGAAGCCGAAGTGCGAGATCGACGCGTAGGCGACCAGCCGCTTGATGTCCCGCTGGCCGACCGCGACCAGTGCCCCGTAGACGATGCTGATGAGGGCGAGGACGACGATCGCGGGCGTGGCCCACTTCGACGCCTCGGGGAAGAGCCCGAGGCAGAAGCGGAGCATCGCGAAGGTGCCGACCTTGTCGACGACGGCGGTGATGAGGACGGCGACCGGGGCGGTGGCCTCCCCCATCGCGTTCGGCAGCCAGGTGTGCAGCGGCCAGAGCGGCGCCTTCACCGCGAAGGCGAAGAAGAAGCCGAGGAACAGCCACCGCTCGGTGCTGGTCGCCATGTCGAGCGTGCCGTTGGCGCGGGCCTCGGCGATCTCGGTGAGCGAGAAGTTCCCCGCGACCACGTAGAGCCCGATGACGGCGGCCAGCATGATCAGGCCGCCGACCAGGTTGTAGAGGAGGAACTTGACGGCCGCGTAGGAGCGCTGGGCCGCCGCGTTCTCGTCGGAGCCCGTGTGGGCGCGGTCGCCGAAGCCGCCGATGAGGAAGTACATCGGGATGAGCATGGCTTCGAACAGGATGTAGAAGAGGAAGACGTCGGTGGCCTCGAAGGAGAGGATCACCATCGCCTCGACCATGAGGATCAGGGCGAAGAAGCCCTGCGTCGGCCGCCACCTCTTCGAGGAGGTCTCCAGGGGGTCGGCGTCGTGCCAGCCGGCCAGCACGATGAACGGGATCAGCAGCGCGGTGAGCGCGATGAGCGCCACCCCGATGCCGTCGACCCCGAGTTCGTACCGGACGCCGAAGTCCTTGATCCAGGAGTGCGACTCGACGAGCTGGTAGCGGTCGCCGCCGGGCTCGAACCGTACGAAGACGACGGCGGCGAGCACGAGCGTGGCGAGCGAGACCAGCAGCGCCAGCCACTTGGCGGCGGTGCGGCGGGCGGCGGGGACGGCGGCGGTGAGGATCGCACCGACCGCCGGAACCGCAGCCGTCACCGTCAGGAGCGGGAAGGACATCTGGGTTACACCGCCCTCATCAGCAGGGTCGCGGCGATCAGCACCGCCGTACCTCCGAACATGGAGACCGCGTACGAGCGGGCGTAGCCGTTCTGGAGCTTGCGCAGCCGGCCGGAGAGTCCGCCGACGCCGGCCGCGGTGCCGTTGACCACGCCGTCGACCAGGGAGTGGTCGACGTAGACCAGCGAGCGGGTCAGGTGGGTGCCGCCGGTGACGAAGACGGCGTGGTTGAAGTCGTCCTGGAGGAGGTCGCGGCGGGCGGCCCTGGTGAGGAGCGAGCCGCGCGGGGCGACCACCGGGACGGGCTTGCGTCCGTACTGGAGGTAGGCGAGGCCGACGCCGATCACCATGACGGCGACGGTGGCGGTGGTGACGGCGGCGGCGCTGAGCGGCGAGTGGCCGTGCGCGAAGCCGGTGACCGGCTCCAGCCATTCGACGAACCCGGCGAACTCGAAGAACGCGCCTCCGGCGACCGAGCCGACGGCCAGCAGGACCATCGGGATGACCATGGACCTGGGCGACTCGTGCGGGTGCGGCGGGTTGCCGTCGGCGTCCGGCTGCCAGCGCTTCTCGCCGAAGAAGGTCATCAGCATCACGCGGGTCATGTAGTACGCGGTGATGGCCGCGCCCAGCAGGGTGACCGAGCCGAGGATCCAGCCCTCGGCGCCGCCCTTGGCGAAGGCCGCCTCGATGATCTTGTCCTTGGAGAAGAAGCCGGACAGGCCGGGGAAGCCGATGATCGCGAGGTAGCCGAGGCCGAAGGTGACGAAGGTGACCGGCATGTACTTCCGCAGGCCGCCGTACTTCCGCATGTCGACCTCGTCGTTCATGCCGTGCATGACCGAACCGGCACCGAGGAAGAGCCCGGCCTTGAAGAAACCGTGGGTCACCAGGTGCATGATCGCGAAGACGTAGCCGATGGGGCCGAGGCCGGCCGCCAGGATCATGTAGCCGATCTGCGACATCGTCGAGCCGGCGAGGGCCTTCTTGATGTCGTCCTTCGCGCAACCGACGATCGCACCGAAGAGGAGCGTGACGGCGCCGACCACGGTGACGACGAGCTGGGCGTCGGGGGCCGCGTTGAAGATGTCGGCGGAGCGGACGATCAGATAGACACCGGCGGTCACCATGGTGGCCGCGTGGATGAGGGCCGAGACCGGGGTCGGGCCCTCCATCGCGTCCCCGAGCCAGGACTGCAGCGGCACCTGGGCCGACTTGCCGCAGGCGGCGAGGAGCAGCATCAGACCGATCGCGGTCATCTTGCCCTGGGAGGGCTCGTCGGCCGCTCCGAGCACCGGGCCGAAGGCGAAGGTGCCGAAGGTGGTGAACATGATCATGATGGCGATGGAGAGACCCATGTCGCCGACCCTGTTGACCAGGAAGGCCTTCTTCGCGGCGGTCGCCGCGGTGGGCTTGTGCTGCCAGAAGCCGATCAGGAGGTACGAGGCGAGGCCGACGCCCTCCCAGCCGAAGTACAGGAGCAGGTAGTTGTCGGCGAGGACGAGCAGGAGCATCGCCGCGACGAACAGGTTGAGGTAGCCGAAGAAGCGGCGGCGGCGCTCGTCGTGCTCCATGTAGCCGATGGAGTAGACGTGGATGAGCGTGCCGACCCCGCTGATCAGCAGGACGAAGGTCATCGACAGCTGGTCGAGCTGGAAGGCCATGTCCGCCTGGAAGCCCTCGACGGGGATCCAGGTGAAGAGCCGCTGGTGCAGGGCCCGGTCGTCGGCGGCCTTGCCGAGCATGTCGGCGAAGAGCGTCAGGCCGATCACGAAGGAGACGGCCGCGAACAGCGTGCCGATCCAGTGCCCGGACCTGTCGAGCCGCTTGCCGCCGCAGAGCAGGACGGCGGCGCCGAGCAGGGGTGCCCCGATGAGCAGCGCAATGAGATTTTCCACGGTCAGCCCCTCACAGCTTCATCAGGCTGGCGTCGTCGACCGAGGCCGAGTGGCGGGCACGGAAGACGGACACGATGATCGCGAGCCCGACGACGACCTCCGCGGCGGCGACGACCATCGTGAAGAACGCGATGATCTGGCCGTCGAGGTTTCCGTGCATGCGGGAGAAGGTGACGAACGCGAGGTTGCAGGCGTTGAGCATCAGCTCGACGCACATGAAGACCACGATCGCGTTGCGCCGGATCAGTACCCCGGTCGCACCGATGGTGAACAGCAGGGCGGCGAGGTACAGGTAGTTGACGGGGTTCACCGGGTGGCCTCCTCTTCGTCCCGGTCCCGGCCGAGCCGCTCCTCGGAGCGCTGCTCCAGGGCCTTGAGGTCGGCCATCGCCTCGGTGGACACGTCGCGGATCTGGCCCCGCTTGCGCAGGGTCTGCATGACGGTGAGCTCCGACGGGGTGCCGTCGGGCAGCAGACCGGCGATGTCCACGGCGTTGTGCCGGGCGTAGACGCCGGGGGCGGGCAGCGGCGGCACGTGGGTGCCCTCGCGTACGCGCTGCTCGGCGAGTTCGCGCTGGGTGCGCGCCTTCTCGGTGCGCTCGCGGTGGGTGAGCACCATCGCGCCGACGGCGGCGGTGATGAGCAGCGCGCCGGTGATCTCGAAGGCGAAGACGTACTTGGTGAAGATGAGGGCGGCGAGGCCCTCGACGTTTCCGCCGCGCGCGCTGTTGGCGGCGCCGAGTCCGGTGAACTCCGTCAGCGAGGCGTTGCCGATGCCGGCGGCGAGCAGGACGCCGAAGCCGAGTCCGCAGAGGACGGCCCACCAGCGCTGGCCCTTGATGGTCTCCTTCAGCGAGTCCGCGGCCGTGACACCGACCAGCATGACGACGAAGAGGAAGAGCATCATGATCGCGCCGGTGTAGACGACGATCTGGACGATGCCGAGGAAGTACGCCCCGTTGGCCAGGTAGAAGACCGCGAGGATGATCATGGTTCCGGCGAGGCAGAGCGCCGAGTGGACGGCCCGCCTCATCAGGATCGTGCAGAGGGCGCCGATGACGGCGACGGTGCCGAGGACCCAGAACTGGAAGGCCTCTCCCGAAGACGTCCCGGCAGAGAGTGTCACTGCGGCCGCGAGGTGGGCGCTCATGCGTCCACCTCTTCCGGCTCGCCCGTCTCTCCCTTGGACACGGCGACCTGGCGGACGGTGCCGGGAGCGGCCTCCTCGACCAGACCCCGGTAGTAGTCCGTCTCGGTCATGCCGGGGAAGATCGCGTGCGGGGTGTCGACCATGGTGTCCTCAAGGCCCGCGAGGAGCTGTTCCTTGGTGTAGATCAGGTTCTCGCGGGAGGAGTCGGCCAGTTCGAACTCGTTGGTCATCGTCAGCGCCCGGGTGGGGCAGGCCTCGATGCACAGCCCGCACAGGATGCAGCGGGCGTAGTTGATCTGGTAGACGCGGCCGTAGCGCTCGCCGGGCGAGTAGCGCTCCTCGTCGGTGTTGTCCGCGCCCTCCACGTAGATGGCGTCGGCGGGACAGGCCCAGGCGCACAGCTCGCAGCCGATGCACTTCTCCAGGCCGTCGGGGTGACGGTTGAGCTGGTGCCGGCCGTGGAAGCGGGGCGCCGTCGTCTTCTGCTGCTCCGGGTACTGCTCGGTCAGCCGCTTCTTGAACATGGCCTTGAAGGTCACGCCGAAGCCGGCCACCGGATTCTGGAAGTCAGACACCGTCCGTCTCCTTTCCCTCAGTCGCAGTGGCAGTGTCGGAGGCCCCGCTGGCCACGAGGTCCCGGTCGTGCCGCGGCCTGCGCCGGGGCACGGGCGGCAGGGACTGTCCGGGCTTGGGCGGTACGGGGAAGCCGCCGGCCATCGGGTCGAAGGCGCGCTCCTCGGCGGGCCGGGCGGTGGTCGCCTTCGCCTTCCGGTCGCGGAACACGTCGATCACGAAGGAGAGCAGCAGCAGTCCGAGGACGGCTCCGGCGACGTACAGGACGATGTTGGTGAAGGCGATGTTCTCGTTCCGCAGCGCCCGGACGGTGGCGACCAGCATCAGCCAGACCACGGAGACCGGGATGAGGACCTTCCAGCCGAGCTTCATCAGCTGGTCGTAGCGGACGCGGGGCAGGGTGCCGCGGAGCCAGATGAAGAAGAACAGCAGCAGCTGCACCTTGATGACGAACCAGAGCATCGGCCACCAGCCGTGGTTCGCGCCCTCCCAGAAGGTGGAGATCGGGTACGGGGCCCGCCAGCCGCCCAGGAAGAGGGTCACCGACACGGC
The DNA here is from genome assembly GCF_040297565.1 of Streptomyces sp. NPDC001728. Lineage (NCBI taxonomy): Bacteria > Bacillati > Actinomycetota > Actinomycetes > Kitasatosporales > Streptomycetaceae > Streptomyces > Streptomyces sp. NPDC001728. The sequence goes on along the minus strand of NZ_JBEOZK010000011.1, from coordinate 209,344 downwards.
CGAGACCGTCACCATGTTCACGTACTCGGCGAGCATGAACATCGCGAACTTGATGGAGGAGTACTCGGTGTTGAAGCCGCCGACGAGGTCGCCCTCGGACTCCGGCATGTCGAACGGGGCGCGGTTGGTCTCGCCGACCATCGTGACGATGTAGATGATGAACGAGACCGGCAGCAGGATGATGAACCAGCGGTCCGCCTGCGCCTCGACGATCTTCGAGGTCGACATCGACCCGGAGTAGAGGAAGACGGAGGCGAAGGCGGCGCCCATGGCGATCTCGTACGAGATCATCTGCGCGCAGGAGCGGAGGCCGCCGAGCAGCGGGTACGTGGATCCGGAGGACCAGCCGGCGAGGACGATGCCGTAGATGCCGACGGAGGCGATCGCGAGGACGTACAGCATCGCGATCGGCAGGTCGGTGAGCTGCATCGCGGTGCGGTGGCCGAAGATCGAGACCTCGTTGCCGGCCGGGCCGAAGGGGATCACGGCGATCGCCATGAACGCGGGGGCGGCGGCGATGATCGGCGCGAGGATGTAGACGACCTTGTCGGCCTTCTTGACGACCACGTCCTCCTTGAGCATCAGCTTGATGCCGTCCGCGAGGGACTGGAGGAGGCCCCAGGGGCCGTGCCGGTTGGGGCCGATGCGCAGCTGCATCCAGGCGACGACCTTGCGCTCCCACACGATGGAGAAGAGCACCGTGATCATCAGGAAGGCGAAGCAGAAGACGGCCTTGATCAGGACGAGCCACCAGGGGTCCGTACCGAACATGGACAGGTCTTCAGCGGCGAGCGGCGTGGTCATGCCTGCACCTCCGTGACATCGACGGGGCTCGGGGTCGCCGGGCCGATGCGGACCGGGTCGCCCGGGTGGGCGCCGGTGTCGGAGAGGACGCCCCGGCCGGCCGAGTTCAGCGGCACCCAGACGACCCGGTCGGGCATCTCGGTGACCTGGAGCGGGAAGGCAACGGAGCCCGCGGGGCCGGTGACTTCGAGGAGGTCGCCGTCCTTGACGCCGGTGTCGGCGGCGGTGGCGGCGGAGAGCCGGGCGACGGCCGGGTGCCGGGTTCCGGCGAGTGCGGTGTCGCCCTCCTGGAGCCGGCCGAGGTCGAGCAGCAACCGGTGTCCGGCGAGGACGGCCTCGCCGTCGCCGGGCCGGGCCGCGGCCTGGCCGGGCTCGCTGGGCTCGGAGGCCCGCTCGTCGGTCCAGCCGGCGAACCGGTCGAGTTCCCGGCGTACGGCCCTGAGGTCGGGCAGGCCCAGGTGGGCGTCGAGGGCGTCGGCGAGCATGTGGAGCACGCGGGTGTCGGTCGGCGCGAGCGGCCGGGTCATCTGCTCGGGCTTGAGCGCGGCTTCGAACATCCGTGCCCTGCCCTCCCAGTTGAGGAAGGTGCCGGGCTTCTCGGCGACGGCGGCGACCGGCAGGACGACGTCGGCGCGTGCGGTGACCTCGCTGGGGCGCAGCTCCAGGGAGACGACGAAGGCCGCGTCCAGGGCTTCGCGCGCGCGTGCCGGGTCGGGCAGGTCGGAGACTCCGACGGCGCCGACGAGCAGGGCGGCGAGTTCGCCGGTGGCGGCGGCCTCGACGATCTGGCCGGTGTCGCGGCCGTAGCCGTGCGGGAGTTCGCGGACGCCCCAGACGGCGGCGACCTCCTCCCGGGCGCGCGGGTGGGTCGCGGGCCGGCCGCCGGGGAGCAGCGCGGGGAGCGCTCCGGCCTCGACGGCTCCGCGTTCACCGGAGCGGCGCGGGATCCAGACGAGCCGGGCGCCGGTGGCGGCCGAGGCACGCAGGGCGGCGGTCAGCGCGCCGGGGACGCCGGCGAGGCGTTCGCCGACGGCGAGGACGGAGCCTTCCTGGCGGAGGGCCTCGGCGGCGGCGAGTCCGTCGCCTTCGAGGCCGACCCGGGAGGTGAGGGCGTCGAGCCATTCGGTCTCGGTGCCGGGGGCGGCGGGCAGCAGGGTGCCGCCGGCCTTCTCCAGGCCGCGGGTGGCGAAGGAGGCGACGGCGTACGTCTTCTGGCCGTGCTTGCGCCAGGCCTTGCGGAGCCGCAGGAAGACGCCGGGGGCCTCCTCCTCGGATTCCAGGCCGACGAGGAGGACGGCGGGGGCGGCTTCGAGCGAGGTGTACGTGACGCCCGTGCCGTCCAGGTCCCGGCCGCGTCCGGCGACGGCGGAGGCCAGGAAGTCGGCTTCCTCGCCGGAGTGGATCCGGGCCCGGAAGTCGATGTCGTGGGTGTCGAGGGCGACGCGGGCGAACTTGGCGTACGCGTAGGAGTCCTCGACGGTCAGCCTGCCGCCGGCGAGGACACCGGTGCGTCCCCGGACGAGGCCGCGGGCGGCGGCCTCCAGGGCCTCCGGCCAGGAGGCCGGCTCCAGTTCACCGGTGTCGGTGTTGCGGACCAGCGGGGTGGTGAGCCGGTCGCGCTGCTGGGCGTAGCGGAAGCCGAAGCGGCCCTTGTCGCAGATCCACTCCTCGTTGACCTCCGGGTCGTCGGCGGCGAGCCGCCGCATGACCTTGCCCCGGCGGTGGTCGGTGCGGGTGGCGCAGCCGCCGGCGCACTGCTCGCACACCGACGGCGAGGAGACCAGGTCGAAGGGGCGGGAGCGGAAGCGGTAGGCGGCCGAGGTGAGGGCGCCGACCGGGCAGATCTGGATCGTGTTGCCGGAGAAGTACGACTCGAAGGGGTCGCCCTCGCCGGTGCCGACCTGCTGGAGGGCGCCGCGCTCGATGAGTTCGATCATCGGGTCGCCGGCGACCTGGTTGGAGAAGCGGGTGCAGCGGGCGCAGAGCACGCAGCGTTCGCGGTCCAGCAGGACCTGGGTGGAGATCGGGATCGGCTTCTCGTAGGTGCGCTTGACGCCCTCGAAGCGGGACTCGGCCTGTCCGTGGGACATGGCCTGGTTCTGCAGGGGGCACTCGCCGCCCTTGTCGCAGACCGGGCAGTCCAGCGGGTGGTTGACGAGCAGCAGCTCCATCACGCCGTGCTGGGCCTTCTCGGCGACGGGGCTGGTCAGCTGTGACTTCACCACCATGCCGTCGGTGCAGGTGATGGTGCAGGAGGCCATCGGCTTGCGCTGGCCCTCGACCTCGACGATGCACTGGCGGCAGGCGCCCGCGGGGTCGAGGAGGGGGTGGTCGCAGAAGCGTGGGATCTCGATGCCGAGCTGTTCGGCGGCGCGGATGACCAGGGTCCCCTTGGGGACGGAGATCTCGATGCCGTCGATGGTCAGCGTGACCAGGTCCGCGGGCGGTACCGGTGCGCCGCCGCTGGGGGTGGACGCGATGACGGTCATGCGGTCACCTCCTTGTGGTTGTCCGCCCAGGCGGTCGACTTGGCCGGGTCGAAGGGGCAGCCCCGGCCGGTGATGTGCTGCTCGTACTCCTCGCGGAAGTACTTGAGCGAGGAGAAGATCGGCGAGGCGGCGCCGTCGCCGAGGGCGCAGAACGACTTGCCGTTGATGTTGTCGGCGATGTCGTTGAGCTTGTCGAGGTCGGACAGCTTGCCCTTGCCGGCCTCGATGTCGCGGAGCAACTGGACGAGCCAGTACGTGCCTTCGCGGCAGGGCGTGCACTTGCCGCAGGACTCGTGGGCGTAGAACTCGGTCCAGCGGGTGACGGCCCGGACGACGCAGGTGGTCTCGTCGAAGCACTGGAGCGCCTTGGTGCCGAGCATCGATCCGGCGGCGCCGACGCCCTCGTAGTCGAGGGGCACGTCGAGGTGCTCCTCGGTGAACATGGGGGTGGAGGAGCCGCCGGGGGTCCAGAACTTGAGGCGGTGGCCGGGGCGCATGCCGCCGCTCATGTCGAGGAGCTGGCGCAGGGTGATGCCGAGGGGGGCCTCGTACTGGCCGGGCGAGGAGACGTGCCCGGAGAGCGAGTACAGCGTGAAGCCCGGGGACTTCTCGCTGCCCATCGAGGTGAACCACTCCTTGCCCCGGTTGAGGATCGCGGGAACGGACGCGATGGACTCGACGTTGTTCACCACAGTGGGGCAGGCGTACAGACCGGCGACCGCGGGGAAGGGCGGGCGCAGCCGGGGCTGGCCGCGGCGCCCTTCGAGCGAGTCGAGGAGGGCGGTCTCCTCGCCGCAGATGTACGCGCCGGCGCCGGCGTGCACGGTGAGTTCGAGGTCGAGGCCGCTGCCGAGGATGTCCCGGCCGAGGTAGCCGGCGGCGTAGGCCTCGCGGACGGCCTCGTGGAGGCGGCGGAGCACGGGGACGACCTCGCCGCGCAGGTAGATGAACGCGTGCTCGGAGCGGATCGCGTAGCAGGCGATGATCATTCCCTCGATGAGGGAGTGCGGGTTGGCGAAGAGGAGGGGGATGTCCTTGCAGGTGCCGGGCTCGGACTCGTCGGCGTTGACGACGAGGTAGTGGGGCTTGCCGTCGCCCTGCGGGATGAACTGCCACTTCATGCCGGTGGGGAAGCCGGCGCCGCCGCGCCCGCGGAGGCCGGATTCCTTGACGTACGCGATGAGGTCGTCGGGGCTCATCGCGAGCGCGCGCCGGAGTCCCTGGTAGCCCTCGTGGCGCTCGTAGGTCTCCAGGGTCCAGGAGTCGGGCTGGTCCCAGAAGGCCGAGAGGACCGGGGCGAGGAGCTTCTCGGGGCTGCTGTTGTTGATCTCGGCGGCCAAGGTCATCACTCCCCCTCCTGACCGGAGGTCTCACCGCGCGGGTGGACGATTCGATGGTGCGGCTGCTCGCCCTTGGCGAGACGGAGTCCGACGAGGGAGGCGGGGCCCGCGCCGCCGGTGGCCTCGACGGCGCCGGGGCGCTCGTCGGGGAAGCCGGCGAGGATGCGGGCGGTCTCCTTGAAGGTGCAGAGCGGGGCGCCGCGGGTGGGTTCGACGGTCCGGCCGGCCCGCAGGTCGTCCACCATCTTCTTGGCGGACTCGGGGGTCTGGTTGTCGAAGAACTCCCAGTTGACCATCACCACGGGGGCGAAGTCGCAGGCGGCGTTGCACTCGATGTGTTCGAGGGTGATCTTGCCGTCTTCGGTCGTCTCGTCGTTGCCGACCGCGAGGTGCTGCTTGAGCTCCTCGAAGATGGCGTCGCCGCCCATGACCGCGCAGAGCGTGTTGGTGCAGACGCCGACCTGGTAGTCGCCGGAGGGCTTGCGCCGGTACATCGTGTAGAAGGTGGCGACGGCGGTGACCTCGGCGGTGGTGAGGCCGAGGGTCTCGGCGCAGAACGCCATGCCGGTACGGGTCACATGGCCCTCCTCCGACTGCACGAGGTGCAGCATCGGCAGGAGCGCGGAGCGGGAGTCCGGGTAGCGGTCGATGATCGCCCGCGCGTCCTCGTCCAGGCGGGCGCGGACCTCGGCCGGGTACGCGGGGGCGGGGAGCTGGGGCATGCCCAGGCTGATCTGGTCGGTCATCGGTCGACGCCTCCCATCACGGGGTCGATGGAGGCGACGGCGACGATGACATCGGCGACCTGGCCGCCCTCGCACATCGCGGCCATGGCCTGGAGGTTGGTGAAGGACGGATCACGGAAGTGGACCCGGAAGGGACGCGTGCCGCCGTCGGAGACGACGTGCACGCCGAGTTCGCCCTTGGGCGACTCGACGGCCGCGTAGGCCTGCCCGGCGGGGACCCGGAAGCCCTCGGTGACCAGCTTGAAGTGGTGGATCAGGGCTTCCATGGAGGTGCCCATGATCTTCTTGATGTGGTCCATGGAGTTGCCGAGGCCGTCGACGCCGAGGGCGAGCTGCGCGGGCCAGGCGATCTTCTTGTCGGCGACCATGACGTCGCCCGGCTCCAGGCGGTCGAGGCACTGCTCGACGATCCGGAGGGACTGGCGCATCTCCTCCAGGCGGACGAGGAAGCGTCCGTAGGAGTCGCAGCTGTCGGCGGTCGGGACCTCGAAGTCGTAGTTCTCGTAGCCGCAGTACGGGTCGGTCTTGCGCAGGTCGTGCGGGAGGCCCGCCGAGCGCAGGATCGGTCCGGTGGCGCCGAGGGCCATGCAGCCGGTGAGGTCGAGGTAGCCGACGTCCTGCATGCGGGCCTTGAAGATGGGGTTGCCGGTGGCGAGCTTGTCGTACTCCGGCAGGTTCTTCCTCATGGTCTTCACGAACTCGCGGACGGCGTCGACGGCACCGGGCGGGAGGTCCTGGGCGAGGCCGCCGGGGCGGATGAACGCGTGGTTCATGCGCAGCCCGGTGATCAGCTCGTACAGGTCCAGGATCATCTCGCGGTCCCGGAAGCCGTAGATCATGATCGTGGTGGCGCCCAGCTCCATGCCGCCGGTGGCGATGCACACCAGGTGGGAGGAGAGCCGGTTCAGTTCCATCAGCAGGACGCGGATGATGCTGGCGCGGTCCGGGATCTGGTCGGTGATGCCGAGCAGCTTCTCCACGCCGAGGCAGTACGCCGTCTCGTTGTAGAACGAGGTCAGGTAGTCCATGCGCGTGACGAAGGTGGTGCCCTGCGTCCAGGTCCGGTACTCGAGGTTCTTCTCGATGCCGGTGTGGAGGTAGCCGATGCCGCAGCGGGCCTCGGTGACGGTCTCGCCGTCGATCTCCAGGATGAGCCGGAGCACGCCGTGGGTGGACGGGTGCTGGGGGCCCATGTTGACGATGATGCGCTCGTCGTCGGCCTTGGCGGCGGACTGGACGACCTCTTCCCAGTCGCCGCCGGTCACCGTGTAGACGGCGCCTTCTGTCGTGTCTCGGGGAGACGCGTGGGACGTGGACATCAGCTGTACGACCTCCGCTGGTCCGGAGCCGGGATCTGGGCGCCCTTGTATTCGACGGCGATGCCGCCGAGGGGGTAGTCCTTGCGCTGCGGGTGCCCCTGCCAGTCGTCCGGCATCATGATCCGGGTGAGGGCGGGGTGGCCGTCGAAGACGATGCCGAAGAAGTCGTACGTCTCGCGCTCGTGCCAGTCGTTCGTCGGGTAGACGGCGACCAGGGACGGGATGTGCGGGTCGGCGTCGGGCGCCGAGACCTCCAGGCGCAGCAGCCGGCCGTGGGTGAGCGAACGCAGGTGGTAGACGGCGTGCAGCTCGCGGCCCTTGTCGTCCGGGTAGTGGACGCCGGAGACGCCGGTGCAGAGCTCGAAGCGGAGCGCCGGGTCGTCGCGGAGGGTACGGGCGACGCGGACGAGGTGCTCGCGCTCGATGTGGAAGGTGAGCTCGCCGCGGTCGACGACGGTCCGCTCGACGGCGTTGTCCGGGAGGAGTCCCTGCTCCTCCAGGGCGCCTTCGAGTTCGTCGGCGACCTCGTCGAACCAGCCGCCGTAGGGGCGGGAGGCCGGTCCGGGGAGCCGGATCGAGCGGACGAGGCCGCCGTAGCCGGTGGTGTCGCCGCCGTTGTTGGCGCCGAACATGCCGCGCTGGACGCGGACCTCCTCGCCGTGTTCCCCGCGCTGCCCCGGCAGGTTCTGCGCGCTGAGGTCCTTCTCGGGGTTGGGTGTCTCGTCGCTCACTGTGCTGAACCGTTCCCTTCTCCGCCCGCGCGGCGCAGAGGTGCCGGCTTCGTCGCTTGCTGCGGCCCGGCGGCCGCGCGTGCGCCGGTCACCTCAGCAGCCCCTTCAGTTCGATGGTCGGCAGCGCCTTGAGCGCCGCCTCCTCCGCCTCCCGGGCCGCCTCCTCGGCGTTCACACCGAGCTTGGAGGTCTGGATCTTCTGGTGGAGCTTGAGGATCGCGTCGAGCAGCATCTCCGGGCGCGGCGGGCAGCCGGGCAGGTAGATGTCGACCGGCACGATGTGGTCGACGCCCTGGACGATCGCGTAGTTGTTGAACATGCCGCCCGAGGAGGCGCAGACGCCCATGGAGATGACCCACTTGGGGTTGGGCATCTGGTCGTAGACCTGCCTCAGCACGGGCGCCATCTTCTGGCTGACCCGGCCGGCGACGATCATCAGGTCGGCCTGGCGCGGCGAGCCGCGGAAGACCTCCATGCCGAAGCGGGCCAGGTCGTACCGGCCGGCTCCGGTGGTCATCATCTCGATGGCGCAGCAGGCGAGGCCGAAGGTCGCGGGGAACACGGACGCCTTGCGCACCCAGCCCGCGGCCTGTTCGACCGTCGTCAGCAGAAAGCCGCTCGGGAGTTTCTCTTCGAGTCCCATAGGTGCCCCTCAGCCCCTCAGTCCCATTCCAGGCCGCCGCGACGCCACACGTAGGCGTAGGCGACGAAGACGGTGAGCACGAAGAGCAGCATCTCCACGAGCCCGAAAAGCCCCAGGGCGTCGAAGGTGACGGCCCAGGGGTAGAGGAAGACGATCTCGATGTCGAAGACGATGAAGAGCATCGCCGTCAGGTAGTACTTGATCGGGAAGCGTCCGCCTCCGGCGGGAGTGGGCGTCGGCTCGATGCCGCACTCGTACGCCTCAAGTTTTGCCCTGTTGTACCGCTTTGGCCCGATAAGCGTGGCCATGACCACGGAGAAGATCGCAAACCCCGCACCCAGGGCACCGAGCACGAGGACGGGCGCGTACGCATTCACGCTCCTCGCTCCTTCCAGTCGTCCTTGACCGTTGGACCGCACGGCCGGATGTGAAAGATCGCCCCCATGTGAGGCAGTTCACAAGCCCGGCTGCCCCGCATCTTATGCCCGCCCCTCTGTGATCTGCGACACGGGGTACACCAACGACTTTGTGATCTCCACCACCTGACGAAGGATCATGAAGTCGGATGAGCGGTGATCTTGTCGCGCGAAGCGCCCAGGTGATCACCAGATGTGACATCCGGACCGGAAATCGCTGATCGGAGGGGGTGTCGCTCTATCAAGTGATGGCCATTACAAGCAAATTGGCGATGGACGCGTACGGGTGATAGAGGAACGCCCGTCGCCCGGTCGGGGAGGGCGGCGTACGAGGGTGGACGCGTGCGCCCCTTCACGAGCGTTCGTGAGACGGGCGTGTGACCTGCACCACACCGCGAAGGTCGCGAAAAAAGCGGGGCTTGGCCATCGGCGTCAAGAGGTGGTAAGCGTCGGGCAATTCGGACTTTTCAATGAAAACCCGTGATCAAGGCCCGGATGGCTCGCGCCCGATTTGCCCGTTACGGCGTCAATAAGGGTGCCACGGAAGCGGATTCGCGGGTTCCAAACGTAACTGTGGCGCAACCCACGTTTCTTGAAGGGAACCCTGAAGCCCTGATAGCGGTTGTTCCCATGTCCCACACCGCTCACATACCCAGCCACCGGAAGCCCCGCCGCAGCGCCTCGAAGCTCGCGCTGCGAGCCGGAGTTGCCGGTGGCGTCCTCGGCACCATCGCGGTGGCCGGTGCTGCCGGGCCGGCCTCGGCCGAGCCGGTGACCGAGACCATCGAAATGCCCACCCTCGGCTCGCTCGACGCCGGCACGGGCCTCGCCAGTGCCGTCGCCGCCTCCGCCGAGGCCTCCCAGCAGGAGGCTCTGGACCAGAGCCTCGCCACGCAGGAGAACACCGCCCTCCTCAAGGCCTCCCAGGAGGCCAAGAAGGCCAAGGCCGAGGCCGACCGCAAGGCCGCCGCCGAGAAGGCCGAGAAGGCCCGCCTCAAGGCCGAGCAGGAGCGCCGCGAGGCCGCGGAGCGCGCCTCCCGCGACACCGCGCGCACCCAGCTCTCCACCACGAGCTCGTCGAACGACAACGGCTCGTCCTCGGACAGCGGCTCCTCGGCCGGCAGCAGCGAGACCACCACGCAGGCGCCCTCCGGCTCCGCCGCCGCGATCGTGGCCTTCGCCCGTGCCCAGATCGGCGACTCGTACGTCATGGGCGGCACCGGCCCCAACTCCTGGGACTGCTCCGGCCTCGTCCAGGCCGCCTACCGCGCGGCCGGCATCGACCTGCCCCGCATCTCCGGCGACCAGTCGAGCAGGGGCACCTCGGTCTCCCTGAGCAACCTCCAGCCGGGCGACGTCCTCTACTGGGGCAGCCGCAGCGGTTCGTACCACGTGGCCATCTACGTGGGCGGCGGCAAGTACGTCGGCGCGCAGAACCCCTCGACGGGCGTCGTCGAGCGCTCCCTGGACTGGGACACCCCCTCGGGCGCCGTCCGCATCCTCTGATCCACCCCTCTTCGCGCCGAAGGGCCGTCACTCCTCGGGGGAGCGACGGCCCTTCGGCGCGTCCGGAGGCGTTTCCGCGGAGCCGCGACCGCGGCGCCGTCGTCAGCGGCGCAGCGCCTCGGCCGGTTCGATCCGCGAGGCCCGCCAGGCCGGGTAGAGCCCGGCGACGACTCCCGTGACCAGGCCGACGGCCGGGGCCGCGATCACCGTCCCGGTGTGCATGACCGGGGTCCAGTCGCGCACCAGCGCCACCGCGATGACCGTGGACACCCCGAGCGCCGTGCCGACGAGACCGCCCATCGCTCCCAAAGCGCCTGATTCCGTGAGGAACTGGACGGTGATGTGCCGTCCTCTGGCGCCGAGGGCCCGCCGCAGGCCGATCTCCCCGGTCCGTTCGAGGACCGCGACGAGCGTGGTGTTGGCGATCCCGACGGCGCCGATCACCAGACAGATCGCCGCGAGCAGCAGGAAGAGCTGATCCAGGTCGTCGGTCACGCCCGCCCGCAGGGCCTTGGGGTCCGGCGGGGGGATCGCCTTGAGGTACTCCGGGTGGTCCGGGCGCAGGGCGACCGGCGCCTCCCGCGCGATCTGGCCGGCCGCGCCGGTCGCCGTCGTGATGAGCATCTTGGCGTCGCCCTGCTGCGGCGGTCCCCACAGCTTCTCGGCGGTCGTTCTCGGCACGGTCACCGACATCAGGACATCGGCCCTGCGCTGCACGTCGTCGATGATCCCGGCGACCGTGAAGGGCTCGTCGCCGATGAACACCGCGGGGCGGGTCTCCAGGGTGGTGATGCCGAGCCGGGCCGCGACCGATCTGCCGAGCACCGCGACAGGCTGCCCGGACCTGGAGGTGAACTCGTCGTACAGCCGGCCCTGGGCGAGGGTCGGCGCCGCCGCGCGCAGCGCTCCGGGGGACGCCGCGACGACCTCGATCCGCTCGCTGCCCCCACCGTCGCCGACCGGTGCGGAGCGGACGGCCGTGCCGGGTTCCAGGCGGACGGTCCAGTAGACACCGGCGTCCTCGACGCCGCCGAGCCGTTCGATGCGGGCGTCCGCGTCGGCCGGGAAGGCGGGATCGGCGAACTCGTTCTGCTCGCGGGCCACGTCCTCGACGGTCACCTCGGTGGCCGTCAGCAGGTTGAACCGCGCGTCGATCTGCGAGGAGGTGGTGGCGGTCAGCCCGAGGATCGCCACGAAGGTGCCGACGCCGAGTACGGTGCCGAGCGCGGTGAGCACCGAGCGGCCGGGGCGCTGGAGCATGCCGGCGACGGCCTCGGCGAGGACGTCACGGGCCGCCAGCCGGGAGGGTTCGACCACCCGGTTCCGCCTGCGGGGCCGTTCGCCCCGGGAGGATCGGCTCACGCTGTCGCCTCCGTCACGGGCTCGCTCAGCACCCCGTCGCGGATGGTCACCGTGCGCTGGCCGCGTTCGGCCACCTCCGCGTCGTGGGTGATCACGAGGATGGTCATCCCGGACGCGTGCAGTTCGCCGAGGAGGTCGAGGACCGATCCCGCGTTGTCGGAGTCGAGGTTGCCGGTCGGCTCGTCGCAGAGCAGCAGCGAGGGGCGGCCGGCCAGGGCGCGGGCGATGGCCACCCGCTGGCGTTCGCCGCCGGACAGCCGGCCGGGCAGCGCGTCGGCCCGGTGGCCGAGGCCCACCCGTTCGAGGGCGGTACGGGCACGGGCCCGGCGCTCGGCCCGGGGCACCGCCGAGTAGACCATCGAGAGCATGACGTTCTCGGTGGCGCTGCGGTGCGGCAGCAGGTGGAAGGACTGGAAGACGAAGCCGATCCGCCGCCCGCGCAGGGCCGTACGGTCCCCGTCGCGCAGCTCGGCCGTGTCGATGCCGTCCAGGAGGTAGGTGCCGCCGGTGGGGGCGTCGAGCAGTCCGGCGACGTTCAGGAAGGTCGACTTGCCCGATCCGGACGGCCCGACGACCGTGATGAACTCCCCTTTCCGTACGGTCAGTTCGCACGGCCTCAGGGCGGCGACGGGCGGCGGGCCCGGGTAGGTCAGGCTCACCGCGCGGAACTCGATGACCGGGACGTCCTGATCGCTCACGGCGACCCCTGGGACTTCCCCGACGCCACGCCCGGGTTCACCCCGGTGACCACCTCGTCGCCCTCCTTGAGCGCCCCGGAGGTGACGGGGACGACCTCGACGAATCCGTCGCCGGTCGTGCCGGTCCGCACCTCGACGCGCTCCTGTCGGCCGGTGCCGTCGACCGTGGTGACGACCGTCCGGCCGTCCACGCCCGCGGAGACGGCCGTGACCGGGACGACCAGGGCCTTGCCGTCGGTGGAGGCGGCCTCGATGGTGAGGCGCACCTCCTGGTCGGCGAGCCCGGAGGGGAGTTCGCGGGTGGGTTCGACGGTGAAGAGGTAGCCGACGGAGCCGTTGCCCTGGGCGCCGTCCCCTCCCCCGCCGTTGGTGTCGTTCCCGCCGGAGCCGGAGGCCCCCGAGCCGGAACCCGGCTGCTGGTCCTGCTCCCTGCTGGGGGTGCCGGCCACCGAGACCACCCGGCCCGTCGTCTCCTGCCCGGTCGTCTCGGCGAGGATCCGCACCCTCTGTCCGGCGCGGACCAGGCCCTTCTGGTGGTCCTGGAGATAGCCCTGGGCCATCAGCCTGCCGGAGGAGAGGGTCATCGCCGTGCCGGAGACCTGCGCCCCCGGCCGTGCGGTGACGGTGGCGACCCGCGCCGGGAAGGCCCGTACGAAGACGACCTCGGCCGCCGGGACCATCGGACCGGCGGCGGCCTCGGCCTTCTCCAGTGTCAGGCGGGCGGCGTCCAGGTCCTCGGCGGCCCGGTCGCGCGCCTTCTTGAGCTGCTTCCTCTGGGCGTCGTCGGTGTTGGCCGCGAGCGCGTCGCGGGCGTCGACGGCGGCCCGTTCGGCGCCGGTGACGGCGGCCTTGGCGCCGTCCACGGCCGCGCCGTCGTCGTCGACGGCGGGCCGGGGGTCGTAGCCGACGGAGGCGTAGAACTCCTCGACCGCGTCCTTGGTGCCGGGGCCGAAGGTGCCCTTGGCGTCGCCGCCGCGGCCGTGGCCGAGGGCGGCGAGCGCGGTCTGCAGCTGCTTCACGTCGTCGCCGGTGGCGCCGGGCTTGAGGTCCCGGTACACGGGCAGGGCGCCGGGCAGTACGAAGACGGGCCGGCCGGAGATCTCCAGGAGCACCTTGCCCGAGCGCACCGCGTCCCCGCTCTTGACGGAGACCTTGGTGATCACGGGGGCGGCGCCGCCCTCGCCGCCGGCGGAGACGGGGGCGACCTGGATGGTCTGGCCGGCCACGACGGTGCCGCGCAGGACGACGGTCTCCGCGAGGACCCGGTTCTCGACCCGGGCGATCAGTACGTCCTGCGGAGGCGGTTCGGCGTCGGCGGCGACCTGGGCGGGCGACCGGATCAGCGAGGTGGCCGCCACTCCGGCGCCGGTCAGGGCGACCGCGCCCGCGACGAGGGCGGCGACCCAGAAGCGGCGCCGGGACATCCGGACGGCCCCGGCGTCGCGGCCGGGGGTCCGGGTGTCCTTCGCGCTCACGGTGTCGCCGCCGGAGGCGCGGTGGTCGGCCGCGGTCTCGGCGTCAGCGGCCGGGGTGTCGTCAGCCACCGACGACCGTCCCGCCGTTGCCGCCTCCTGCCGTGGGCGCGCACGCCTTCAGAGCCGCGATCACCTTGGCGTCGCTCTTCATCCGGTCGGCGAGGGTGCCGGTCAGCGGTACGGAGCCGGTGGCGGGGTCGGGGTCGGGGTAGTCGGTGACGCCCTTCTCCCGCATGCAGGCGGACATCTTCTGGGCCACCGCGAGCCGGGCCGGGTCGGCCTTCGGCCTGGCGGGCACCTTCGGGGCGCACGCCTTCTCGGCCGCGGTGATCTGCTCGGCGGTGTTGGCGTCCTTGTCGACGCGCTTCTCCCCGCCCTCGCGGTCCTGGAGCTTGAGCCCCTGGGCGCCCAGGCAGTCGTAGTACGCGCCCCAGACTCCGGCGCCCTGCGAGGCCCCGGCGGAAGGACCGCCGGACGAAGGGGCGGAGGAGGGGGCGGACGAAGGGGCGGAGGTGGTGCCGGTGCTCGGACCGGACCGGGCTGCGCTGTCCCCGTCGCTTGAGCACCCCCCGAGCCCGAGGGCGAGGATCAGCACGGGAACGGCCATGAGGCGTCTCATCAGAACGGTCCTTCCGACGGGGAGTCCCCCGTCACGGGGCGTCTCTTGGGAACGCGCGTGAGGAGGCCGACGCGGCGTTGCGCTACGCCACGTGCAAGGCCTCCGCGCGGTGGGTCTCCGGCGCCCGGCGGGCACCTCGACAAGGCCGAGGATAGCCCGGCGGCGCCGCACCGGTAACTGTCTCAACGGACAGTGGACGCGGTGGAGTTGGCGATGTTCGTATGGAGACCGGCCCACTCCGGGCCACAACGAACCCCTCAGCAACAGCTATGTGAAAGGCATCGACATGCAGCGCACTGCACTCCGTCGCGTGGCCGCCACGGCCGTCGCACTCGTCGCCATCGGCGCCGGCGCGCTCGCCACCGCCGGCTCGGCCTCGGCCGCGACCGGCAAGAACGGCTACCTGGAGAGCGGCGAGTTCGGCCTGTTCTACAACTCGAACCAGGCCGGTGCCGTCTTCGACCTCTACGTCGCGGACGACAACTTCGACGACGACTGGTTCCCGGGCCCCGGCAACGGCGCCGGCCAGAAGGTGAACGACAACACCGCGTCGTACTACAACGCCGACTCCCTGACGTGGTGGGTCTACACCGACGCGTACGCGGGCGGCGTCGAGGGCAGCCTGCCCCCCGGCTACGTCGGCAACGCCTCCGCGACGTTCAAGAACCAGATCTCCTCCGCGTACCACTACAAGGCCCGTTGATCCCCAGGGTCCGCACCACCAGCTGAACCGCCGGTGTAGTTCTCCGACTCCGGCACGCACCACCAAGGCAGCCGTTGCTCCGCCCGAATGAGGCGGGCAGAGCAACGGCTGCTCCCATGGTAGACACGCACCCGCCCCTGGAGCAGCCCCATGCGTCCACTCGCCGCTCGCGCGACCGTCCTCCTGCTGAGCGCCGCGCTCCTCACCGCCTGTTCCTCCGAGTCCGGTGGTGGTGGCGGCGGTTCCGCGAAGGAGCCGGAGATCGGGACGGTCCCCCGGCTGCTGTCGACGACCGGGCTCTCCTTCCCGCTCGACGGCTACGCGACCACCGACGAGCAGCGCCGCACGCTGGAGCGGGCCCAGGCCCGGGTGACCAGCGACTGCATGACCCGCTTCGGATTCTCGTACGAGCTGCCCCTGTCGCCCTCCCCCGGCGGCCGGTCCGCCGACTCCCGGCGCTACGGCCTGACCGACGCCACCGTCGCCGCCCGCTACGGCTACACCCCGAACCGGGGCGCCGGGACACCCGCCAAGCCGGCCGTCCAGACGCTGAGCGAGAGCGGCCGGCTCGCGCTCAACGGCCCCGAGCACAAGGGCCCCCAGCCGATGAGCCTGGAGGAGTCCGCGACCGTGGACAGCGGCAAGACCCTCGCCGGGAAGAAGGTGCCCGTCGGCGGCTGTCTCCGCGAGGGCTACCTCACGGTCTACGCGCCGAAGAAGGGCACGATGGACAGCATGTTCGTCACCAACATGGTGATGGACGCCAACTCCCGCTCCCGTGAGGACTCCCGGGTCGTCGCCGCGGTGAAGGCCTGGTCCGCCTGCATGGCGGAGAAGGGCTACAAGGTGGACGAGCCCGTCAGCCCGCAGAGCGACCTGAAGCTCGACCCCAACAGCTACGGGAGTCCCCGGGCCGTCGCCGCCGCCAAGCAGGACGTCGCCTGTAAGGAAAAGGCCAACCTCGTCGGCATCTGGTTCACCGTCGAGAGCGCCTACCAGAAGCGGAGCATCGAGCAGAACGCCGAGGCGCTCAACCAGGCGAAGACCGAGCTCGACGAGCGGTTGCGGCTGGCAGCCGCCGCGGCCGGCTGACCCGCGCGGCACGACACCGAGAGGGCTCCCGCGCATTTCGCGACGGGAGCCCGACGGCGTTTTCCGGCCGCCGGGACGTCCCTGGGACGTCCCGTCCCGCCGCCGCGGGCAACCTTTCGTGAGGCGATCCGGTTACCGTTCCCGGGAGGAACCGAGGTCGGTTCCCTCGCACCACGTCCAACGAACGCCGTCTCTGGGGGGGACACATGCTTCGTCACTGCCCGTACTGCGGACCAGGATTAGGTGAGGGCGAGACACGGGCGGCCCGGATCAATCCGGTCACCACCGCCGTGCGCCATCTGGACCTGCTGACGGACCGCGAGATCGAGGTCCTGTCGGCGATGCCCGGTGGAGAGTCCAACACGGACCTCGCCGAGTACCTCGGCATCACCGAGCGCACCGTCAAGTTCCACGTCACCAACATGCGGGAGAAGCTGGGCGGCCTGTCGCGCGCCCAGCTCCATCTGCTCGCCCTGCTCACCGAGACGGTCTGGCCGTGCCGTCTCTGCCGTCACGACGGACCGGGCATCGGCGCGGAACCCCGCGCGATCGTCCCCCGGCCCTCCGTGACGCGGCGGTTCGCCGCCGTCAAGAGCTGCGCCTGACGGCGATCAGGCCTTCGGCGCCACCTTCGACAGACCGTTGATGATCCGGTCCATCGCGTCGCCGCCCGTCGGGTCGGTCAGGTTGGCCAGCATCTTCAGCGTGAACTTCATCAGGAGCGGGTGCGTCAGTCCGCGCTGGGTCGCGATCTTCATGACCTTCGGGTTGCCGATGAGCTTCACGAAGGCGCGGCCCAGCGTGTAGTACCCGCCGTAGGTGTCCTTGAGGACCTGCGGGTAGTTCCGCAGGGCCAGTTCGCGCTGGGCGGGGGTCGCACGCGCGTGCGCCTGGACGATGACGTCGGCCGCGATCTGGCCGGACTCCATGGCGTACGCGATGCCCTCGCCGTTGAAGGGGTTGACCAGGCCGCCCGCGTCACCGACGAGCAGCAGGCCCCGGGTGTAGTGCGGCTGGCGGTTGAAGGCCATCGGGAGGGCGGCGCCCCGGATCGGCATCGTCATGTTGTCCGGGGTGAAGCCCCAGTCCTCCGGCATCGAGGCGCACCAGGCCTTGAGGACCTCGCGCCAGTCCAGCTCGCGGAAGGCCTTCGAGGAGTTCAGGATGCCGAGGCCGACGTTGGACGTGCCGTCGCCCATGCCGAAGACCCAGCCGTAGCCGGGCAGCAGCCGGTCCTCCGCGCCGCGCCGGTCCCACAGCTCCAGCCACGACTCCAGGTAGTCGTCGTCGTGCCGGGGCGAGGTGAAGTACGTCCGGACGGCGACGCCCATCGGCCGGTCCTCGCGCCGGTGCAGGCCCATCGCGAGGGAGAGCCGGGTGGAGTTGCCGTCGGCGGCGACGACGAGCGGCGCGTGGAAGGTGACCTCGCGCTTCTCCTCGCCCAGCTTGGCGTGGACGCCGGTGATCCGGCCCGTACGATCGTCGATGACCGGCGCGCCGACGTTGCAGCGCTCGTACAGCCGGGCGCCGGCCTTCTGCGCCTGCCGGGCCAGCTGCTCGTCGAAGTCGTCGCGCTTGCGGACCAGACCGTAGTCCGGGTACGAGGCCAGCTCGGGCCAGTCGAGTTCGAGGCGCACCCCGCCGCCGATGATCCGCAGGCCCTTGTTCCGCAGCCAGCCGGCCTCTTCGGAGATGTCGATGCCCATGGAGACGAGCTGCTTGGTGGCGCGCGGGGTGAGCCCGTCGCCGCAGACCTTCTCGCGGGGGAACGCCGTCTTCTCCAGGAGGAGGACGTCGAGTCCGGCCTTCGCCAGGTAGTAGGCCGTGGTGGAGCCGGCCGGGCCCGCCCCGACGACGATCACATCAGCGCTGTGCTCGGAGAGGGGCTGCTCGGTCACGGCGGATCTCCCGAAGGGGTCGAGGAAAGGGGCTGGTCGAAGTCTATTGCGGGGGTTCGCGGGGGTGGGCTCAGGCCTTGAGACCGCGGTGCAGGGCGACGATGCCGCCCGTCAGGTTGCGGTACGCCACCTTCGACCAGCCGGCCTTGCGGAGCAGGCCGGCCAGGGCGGGCTGGTCCGGCCAGGTCTGGATGGACTCGGCGAGGTAGACGTACGCGTCGGGGTTGGAGGAGACGGCGCGGGCCACCGGCGGCAGCGCGCGCATCAGGTACTCCTCGTACACGGTCCTGAACGGCTTCCAGGTGGGGTGCGAGAACTCGCAGATGACGACCCGGCCGCCCGGCTTCGTCACCCGGTACAGCTCGCGCAGCGCCGCGTCGGTGTCCTGGATGTTCCGCAGCCCGAAGGAGATGGTGACGGCGTCGAAGACGTCGTCGCGGAACGGCAGCTTCGTGCCGTCGCCCGCCGTGAACGGCATCCACGGGTGGTTGCGCTTGCCGACCCGCAGCATGCCCAGGGAGAAGTCGCACGGGACGACGTACGCGCCGGCGCGCACGAAGGGCTGCGACGAGGTCGCCGTGCCCGCGGCCAGGTCGAGGACCTTCTGCGCGGGCCGCGCGTCGACGGCCTTCGCGACCTCCTTGCGCCAGCGCCGGTCCTGCCCGAGGGACAGGACGTCGTTGGTGACGTCGTAGTTCGCCGCCACGGCGTCGAACATCGAGGCGACTTCGTGCGGCTGCTTGTCCAGGGATGCTCGGCTCACCCGGCCATTGTGGCAGCCGCCCCCCTGGCGGGCGGGGACCGGCCCCGGCCCCCGGAGGATTTTCCCGGACCTGCTTCAACCTTTTCCCGGCGAGCGCGCTCAGGGAAGGGTGACAGTGCTGACGAAGGGAACGAGATGCCGTCACCGCTTGGCTCGGACATCGGGTTCGAGGAGTTCGCCCGGTCCGCGCAGACGCGGCTGTACCGCACCGCGTACCTGCTGTGCGGGGACGCGGAGACCGCCCGCGACCTCACACAGACCACCCTCGCCAAGCTCTTCCAGCACTGGCGGCGGGCAGGGGCGGCGGAGCATCCGCACGCCTACGCCAAGACCGTGCTCACCCGCACGTTCCTGGCCGAGCGGCGGCGCCGCCTGCGCGATCTGCTCGCCTTCACCAAGACCGGCGGGCTCGGCCCGGCGCGGACCACCGAGCAGCCCGACCTCAGGGTCACGCTGCTCGCCGCGCTCGCCGAGCTCCCGCCCAGAGCCCGCGCCATGGTCGTCCTGAGGTACTGGGAGGACCTGAGTGTGGAGACCGTCGCCTCGCTCCTGCGCTGCAGCGAGGCGACGGTCAAAAGCCAGTGCTCGCGCTCACTGGCCCGGCTCCGGGACCAGCTGGGCGACGCACACCTCTACGCCGCCGATCCCCACCTCCACCACTCCATCGGAAGCTGAGGCACCCCGAGTGGACGACGCAACCATGCTCCGCCGTGCCATGGACCGCACGGCCCAGGAGCTTCCCCCCCTTCCCGACCTCGTGCCCGTCGCCGTGCGGCAGGGCCGCAGACGCCGTGCGCGGGCCCGGCTCACCGTCGCCGGAGGTGTCTTCGGCACGGTCACCGCCGCCGCGCTCGGGCTGACCCTGCTGCCCGGTGCGGACCCCGGTGTCGCCATGCCGGCGGCGCCTCCGGCGGCCTTTCCCTCGGCGTACCACACGCCGGTGCGGGTCGAGCCGACTCCGGGGCAGACCCCGCCGGAGAAGGTCTCCACCGAGGAGGGCGCGCGCCGCGCCCAGTTCCAGCAGCAGGTGTCGGCGCTGCTCGACGAGCTGCTCCCGGCGTCCGTCGCGGACGTACGGCCGGTCGCGGACGAGGTGTCCTCGTACCGGATCACGGCCGGCGGCACGACCTTCCCGGTGAAGCTGTCGGTCCGTCCGGCGGAGGGCGAGCGCCTCCAGGAGTGCCGGAACGTCCCGTCGAAGCGGACGACCTGCGAGAAGGTCGCTCTGGACGGGGGCAGGACCGCCCAGGTGTACGGGATGGCCGTGAACCGGCCGGAGACCCTGGGGTCCATGGTCGTCACCCGGTACGGCGGGAGCAGCGTGCTGCTCTCCGTCGACCCCTCGGCCGGGGCGTCGGCGCCGGTGACGCCGGACCAGCTGCTGGCCGTGGTGCGCGACCCCCGCTTCACCGATCTGCTCAGGTACGCGGACGCGTACCCGGTGCAGAAGAAGGGCGCGCCGGTCAGGGGCGGCTGAGCCCGGACGGGGGGGTTACCGGCGGCGGAAGACCAGTCGGCCGCCGAGGACGGTCGCCACGCAGGTGGCGGGGCCCAGGCGGACCAGCGCCGCCCGGTCGGGGACGTCGAAGACGGCGAACCGTGCCGGGCCGCCGGGCGCCAGACGGGGCAGCAGGACGAGTGGCCTCGGCGCGAGGGAGGGCGGTCCGGGCATCGTGGCGGGGCGCCGCCCGATGACGAGTCCGGCCCTGCGCACCGCGTCCTGCGCGGCCCTGCTGCGCAGTTCTCCGCCGACGGCGACCATCCCGAGCGCGAGCAGCCGCTGCACTCCGCGCCGGGCGGAGGCGCCGGCCCTCACGGGGTAGGCGTCGAGGATCTCCCGGGCCCGCTCGCCGTGGATCGGCTGGGTGCCGAACTCCTCGGCCTCGCGGGGGTCCGGGTGGTAGGTGGCTTCGAGCAGTTCGGGCCCGTACGGGTTGAGCAGGCCGGGCGTGATGATGCCCGGCCACAGCCGCAGCCGCGCGTCCTCGTGGGCGGCGGCCAGTTCCTCGTACGGTCCGACGGCGGCGATGTACGCGCCGTCGACGAGGACGGCGGTCTCGGGTGACGCCTCTGCGGCGTGGAGGGTCAGCACCTTCGGCCTCAGTTGGCGTCGAGGAGCTTCAGCTCGGGGTGGGCCGTGCCGCCCTCGATCGCGACGGACGAGAGGTGCGAGACGACGCGCTCGTCGACCGGGTCGTTCGCCGGGTCGTCGTGGACGACCAGGTGTTCGTACGTGGTCGCGCGCTGCGCCGGGACGCGGCCCGCCTTGCGGATCAGGTCGATGATCTCCAGGCGGTTGGAGCGGTGCTTGGCTCCGGCGGAGGAGACGACGTTCTCCTCCAGCATGATCGAGCCCAGGTCGTCGGCGCCGTAGTGCAGGGAGAGCTGGCCGACCTCCTTGCCGGTGGTCAGCCAGGAGCCCTGGATGTGGGCGACGTTGTCGAGGAACAGCCGGGCGATGGCGATCATGCGCAGGTACTCGAAGAGGGTGGCCTGCGTCTGGCCCTTGAGGTGGTTGTTCTCGGGCTGGTACGTGTACGGGATGAAGGCCCGGAAGCCACCCGTCCGGTCCTGCGTGTCACGGATCATGCGCAGGTGCTCGATCCGCTCGGCGTTGGTCTCGCCGGTGCCCATCAGCATGGTGGAGGTGGACTCGACGCCCAGCTTGTGGGCGATCTCCATGATCTCCAGCCAGCGCTCGCCGCTCTCCTTGAGCGGGGCGATGGCCTTGCGGGGCCGCGCGGGCAGCAGCTCGGCGCCGGCGCCCGCGAAGGAGTCGAGGCCTGCGGCGTGGATCCGGGTGATGGCCTCCTCGACGGAGACCCCGCTGATCCGGGCCATGTGCTCGACCTCGGACGCGCCGAGGGAGTGGATGACCAGCTGCGGGTACGCGGCCTTGATGGCGGCGAAGTGCTGCTCGTAGTACTCGACGCCGAAGTCGGGGTGGTGGCCGCCCTGGAACATGATCTGGGTGCCGCCGAGCTCGACGGTCTCCGCGCAGCGGCGCAGGATGTCGTCGAGGTCGCGGGTCCAGCCCTTCTTCGTGTCCTTGGGGGCCGCGTAGAAGGCACAGAACTTGCACGCCGTCACACAGACGTTCGTGTAGTTGATGTTCCGCTCGATGATGTACGTCGCGATGTGCTCGGTTCCCGCGTACCGGCGGCGGCGGACCGCGTCGGCGGCGGCGCCCAGCGCGTGGAGCGGCGCCGAGCGGTAGAGGTCGAGCGCCTCCTCCGGGGTGATCCGGCCGCCCGCGGCAGCGCGGTCGAGAACGGCTGCGACATCAGTCGACGTGAGTTCGGCCTTCTCGGTCACCGGGTGTGTCCCTTTCGGAGGGGTTCTGAGGAGTCAGAACCAGCGTACGCCAGGGCAACCTTCCGGGCTCCGCGCCCCTCTCCTCCTTCGGAATCACCCGATCTGCCCTGAACGAACCGGAGTCGCCCGATGGCACGCACGCCCTGGAGGTCCCGCCCGTCCTGGAGGCCCCGCCCGGCCGCCGTCGTCCGCTCCCTCGCCGCGGGCCTGGCGCTCGCCGTCCCGCTCTCCCTGCTGGGCGGCTGCGACGACGGCAAGGACGAGCCGTTCATGTTCGGCGGGCCGACCTCGGGGCCGAAGGCGGCGCCGGGGCAGCCCGTGACGGTCTATCCGCGCGGCCCCCGGGCGCGGTTCGCGGTCGCCGGGGAGGTGGAGGACGGCACCCGTATCGGGGTGGCGACGCTGCGGGGCCGGAAGTCCGGTTTCACGGGCAAGGTGTGGGTGTGGGCGCCTCCGCAGTATTTCGACCCGGCGTACGCGCACAGCGGGTTCCCCGTCCTTGAGGCGCTGCCGGGCGGACACGGATATCCGGTGAATTACTGGATGGGTACGGATCTCGGACTCCAGTCGGGCATCTCGCGGTGGTCCCGGGAGGGAAAGAGCCTTCCGTTCATCGTCGTGATGCCGGTCCTCAACCCGGACTTCGACCACTACTACGACGGAAGCGATATTCCGGGGCAGCCGAGAATGGGGACCTGGGTCGCGGAGGACGTACCGGATTTCGTCCGGGCGAATTTCCGGACGTTCGCCTCGCGGGACGGCTGGGCGTTCATGGGCTCGTCCTCGGGCGGCTTCGTCGGGCTGAAGTCGGTGCTCCAGCATCCGGACCGGTTCAAGGCCGTCATCGCCTCGGGGCCGGACACGGTTCCGGACTCGCCGCTGTGGCGGGGGCACGAGGCGGCGCGGCGGGCGAACGACCCGGGGCGGCTCGCGAGTCGGCTCGTCCGGCGGCCGGACACGCCGGCGAACGACGTGTACCTGGCGTTCCAGCTGGGCTCGCGGGAGACCGGGATCGCGCCGGACGTACGGCGGTTCATCCACCGGTACACCAAGGGTCCGGTGAAGACCCGGCTCCAGGTGATACCGGACGGCGGGCACAACGCCCGGACCTACATCCGGGGGCTGGAGGCGGGCTCGATCGCCTGGATCAGCCACTGGCTCCAGCCCCCGGTGCCGGACCGGCGTGCGTCCTGGCGGCGCGAGTCCTGGCGGCGCGAGTCCTAGCGGCGCTCGGGCGGGAGGAGTTCGACGGTGACGTCCGCCGGGAAGCCGGTCGTGGGGCCGGTGCGGCGGGCGAACTCGCGGACTCCGGCGAGCTGCTCGGGACCGAAGCGGAAGTCGAGCGTCCGGAAGTACCGCTCCAGGAGTTCCGCGTCGAAGGTCTCCCAGCGGGCGGCCTGCTCCGCGACCTTGGCGACCTCCTCCAGGGAGAGGTCCCGCGAGGCCAGGAAGGCCTGGTGGACCTCGTGGACGGTCTCCGGCTCGCGCGCCAGGTAGTCCTTGCGGGCCGCCCAGACGGCGAAGACGAAGGGGAGGCCCGTCCACTCCTTCCACATCAGCCCCAGGTCGTGGACCTGGAGGCCGAGCCGGGGCGCGTCGTGCAGCGAGGCCCGGAGGGCGGCGTCGCCGATGAGGACGGCGGCGTCCGCCTCCTGCATCATCAGGCCGAGGTCCGGCGGGCACGTGTAGTAGTCGGGCGCCACCCCGTACCGCTCGGCGAGGAGCAGCTGCGCGAGGCGTACGGAGGTGCGGGAGGTCGAACCGAGCGCGACGCGCGCCCCGTCCAGGTCCTCCAGCGGCAGCTGGGAGACGATCACGCAGGACATGACGGGTCCGTCGCAGCCGACGGCGATGTCGGGGAGGGCGACGAGGTCGTCCGCGTTGCGGAGGTACTCGACGAGGGTGATGGGTCCGATGTCGAGGTCCCCGCGGACGAGCCGCTCGCTGAGCTTCTCCGGGGTGTCCTTCGTGAGCTCCAGATCGAGAAGCGTTCCGGTCCTGGCCAGACCCCAGTAGAGGGGGAGGCAGTTCAGGAACTGGATGTGCCCGACGCGGGGCCGGCTGCGCTGCTGGTCGTCGGTTGCATTGTCCACATCGCGAGGCTAGACCCGTCTCGTCCCGTGGGCATCGCCGGGGCACGCGCGTCAGCACGCGGAGCAAGATCAGACCATGCGGGTGACGTGATCTTTCCCTCTACCGTTCTGAGCTTCCTGCGTGCTACGCTCAACGCAAGTTGCAGTTTGGTTTCCCTTGCAGTACAGAGCCTGCGGAGCATGTGACCCGCAGGCTTTTGTAGTTTTCAGACTTGTTTGCAGGTTCTGGAGCAGGGCGACCCTTTGGCCCATAGGAGGGCTCATGGCTACCGGAACCGTGAAGTGGTTCAACGCTGAAAAGGGCTTCGGCTTCATCGCCCAGGACGGCGGCGGCCCGGATGTCTTCGTCCACTACTCCGCGATCAACGCGAACGGCTTCCGTTCGCTCGAGGAGAACCAGCTCGTGACCTTCGACGTCACGCAGGGCCCGAAGGGCCCGCAGGCGGAGAACGTCTCCCCGGCCTAAGGTGCCTGGGTCGGCGAACACGCACGACTAGAGCAGTACCCAAGGAGCCCCGCTCCGTGCCCTCGGGCACGAGCGGGGCTCCTGCCCTATTCCGGGCGGGGCGGGGCGGGCCGGTCGGCGGGCGGGGCGGGCCGGTCAGCAGTCGGGGATGACCGTGCCGTTGTTGTCGCGGGCCTCGTCGTTGCCCCAGCGGGACAGGTAGTACGCGGAGACGTACGCGCCGCGACCGTTCTTCCCGGCGTAGACGGTGTCCAGGTCGGTCCTCAGCCACCAGTGGTTGTAGCTGCCGGAGCCGCCGCGCACCTCCTCGCCCCAGACCTTGCAGGAGACGTAGTTCGTGCCCGCGTTCAGCACGCCCTGCGGGTCGTTCGTGTTCGCCTGGGCGTATCCGGTGGCGTTGGCGAAGGTGTCGACCCAGTACTTTCCGCCGCCCCCGCCCGAGCAGCCGTTGTCGCTGGTCAGAGACTTGGAGCCGTAGGAGCCGGGGTAGGGGGCGAGGGAGGCGCCGTTGATCGCGATGGGCTGGCCGACGCCGTTGTAGAGCTGCTCGTAGTGGATGTGGGCGCCGGAGCTGTTGCCCGTGCTGCCGGTGGTGCCGATCTGCTGGCCCTGGGAGACCGTGGCGCCGTTGGCCACCGAGTAGGCGTTGAGATGGAAGTAGTACGTCTTCCAGCCGCCGCCGTGCTCGATCGCGATGTAGTTGCCCGCGCCGTCCGGCTGGGAGTAGCGGTAGGCGGTGCCGGACGCCGAGGCGAGGACCGGGGTGCCGGCGGTGGTGCCGCCGTCGGAGCGGATGAAGTCGAGGGCCTGGCGGACCTCGGCGGAGTGGTGGCTGTAGGTCCAGGTCTGGCCGCAGGGGTAGGGCGCCTTGAAGAGGGGCGCGGCCTGGGCGGGGGTCGTGGTGACGAGCGCGGTGAGCAGGCCCGCGACGAGCGCGAGCAGAGTGCCGAGCGGGGTGATCCGGGCACGCATACGTCCTCCGGTACGGGGTGTGGGGCCCGGGAGTACAGGGCCGGGGAACGGGATCTCGACTGGGTCGACGCGCGTTGAACGGACCACAGCGTGCCGGAAGATCTCGTACCGCAGTAGTCGGCGAACACCACACCCGTTCCGAAGTGTTTACGTAGTCTGGACACATGACCGAACGCAAACCGCCGGGAGTGAGCTTCGAGTCGTTCGTGGACAAGCAGATCCGCGAGGCCTCGGAGCGGGGTGAGTTCAGCAGCCTGCCGGGATTCGGGAAGCCGCTCTCCGACGACCGGGCCCCGTACGACGAGCTGTGGTGGATCAAGGGCAAGATGCACCGCGAGGGCGGGGCCGTGCTGCCGCCCTCGCTGGCCCTGCGCAAGGCCGCCGAGGACGCGGAGGCGGCGGTGGCCGCGGCGGTCTCGGAGAGCCAGGTGCGCCGCATCCTCGGGGAGATCAACACGAAGATCGCCGAGGCCCTCGCGCGCCCGCCGGCCGGGCCTCCGCTGAACCTGCGGCCGTTCGACGTCGACGCGGCGGTCGAGCGGTGGCGGGCGGAGCGTTCCTGACCCCCGGCGGGCGGTCCTCGTGAGTCACCGGAAGGAGTCCCCATGAACAGCGCCGGTCTGCTGGCCGACTCGTTCGGACGGGTGCGGGAGGCCGTCCACGAGGCCGTGGACGGCCTCACCGACGACGAGCTCGCCGCCCGGATCGATCCGGACGCGAACTCGGTCGCCTGGCTCGTCTGGCACCTCACCCGGGTCCAGGACGATCACCTCGCGGACGCGTTCGGCCTGGAGCAGCTCTGGGACGCGGACGGCTGGCGGGACCGGTTCGGGCTGCCGTTCCCGAAGCGGGCGACCGGATACGGCCAGACGAGCGCCCAGGTCGGGGCGGTACGGGCCCCGGGCGAGCTGCTGCTCGGCTATCACGACGCGGTGCACGCGCGGACCGAGGAGCTGGTGCGGTCGCTGACGAACGCCGATCTGGACCGGATCGTCGACACCGCCTGGGATCCGCCGGTCACCCTGGGTGTCCGGCTGGTCTCGGTGATCGCGGACGATCTCCAGCACGCGGGGCAGGCGGCGTACGTACGGGGTGTGGTGGAGCGGCGGGAACGATCGTGACGAGTGCCGGGAGCGGCTGGTAGCGCCCGCCTCGATCGCCCTGCGCGCCGGAAGCTCGGCACCGGCTGGGGGACCTACACCCCGGATCACCGCCGTCGGCGACCTCGCCGGGGACCTCGTGGGCCGTGACCGGGCCGGGGTGCTCCGGCTCCACCTCGGCAAGGGCGACGGCACCTTCGCCCCGCGCATCCGGATCGGCGGCGGCTGGGGCGGCTTCTCGCAGCTCGTCGGCATGGGCGACGCGAACAACGACGGCCGGGGCGATCTCCTCGCCTACGGCCCGGCCGGCACGTACGTCTATGTGAGTACGGGCTCGGTGTCCGCGCCCTTCAGCCGGACACTGACGAACCTGTACGCGGGCGAGGGCGGCAAGTTCAACTCGCTGTCGTGACCCTGTTCCGCCCGGTCAGCGGGACGGTCGCCCAGACCGTCTTGCCGACGCGCCTGTCCCTCACCCCCCACGCCGACGCCAGCGCGGTGACGAGCAGCAGCCCGTAGCCGCCCTCGTCGGGGTTCTCGCGGGGTGAGGGCAGGCGCTCGCCCCGCGCGTCCGACACCTCGACCCGCACATGGTCGTCTCCCCGCCACATCCGCACCTCGAAGTCCCTCCCGGGCACCCGCCCGTGGGACGCCGCGTTGCTGGCGAGTTCGGCGACGACCAGCTCGGCGGCCTCACCGGCGGACCCGGTGAGGCCCCAGTCATGGAGCTGGTGCACGGCCAGCAACCGGGCCAGCCGGGCACCACGACGAGTGGCCGACAAGCGTAGGACGAACTCACCGGTTGGAGTGGAGGTTTCGGACTTCATGTTCCGGAGCCTGGCCCGCTGGCCGTACGCTGACCAGCAGCGACGCCACGACGCTGAGTAACTGTACGAGTACGCCAAGAAGGCGGTACGGATGTCGGGGAACGAGTCGGACCGGCCGGAACGGCCCTCCGAGGTGGACGGTACAGCGCACCTTTTCCGGGCGCTGGGGAAAATCATCAAGGTGCTGCGGAGAAACGCGGGCCTGAGCCAGGCGGAGCTGGCCGCCGTCACGCATTGCAGCGAAGATCTGATCTCCTCGATCGAGAGGGGCGTACGGGTCCCCCAGCCGGACTTCCTGCTCCAGGTCGACCCGGTGATCGGGGCGGGTGGGGTGCTGGCGGCGGCGGCGGAAGATGTGCGGGAGGCGGTTTCCCGGGCGCGGGTGCGGCACCCGGACTGGTTCCGGAGCTTCGCCAAGACGGAGGCGGAGGCGGTGGCCTTGCACTATTACGAGGTGCAGGCGGTGCCGGGGCTGTTGCAGACGCCCTCGTACGCACGCTCCTTGTTCGAGCACCGCCGACCCATGCTCGATGAGGCAACGGTCGAGAAACGGGTGGCGGACCGGATCTCGCGACAGACGCTGCTCGACACGTGGCCCCTTCCGACGATCAGCTTCGTCCTGGAGGAGGCCGTCCTGCTGCGCCCGTTCGGCGGCCCGAAGGTGCACCGCGAGCAGCTGCTGCGCATTCTGGATGTGGCCCGGCGGCGAACGATCGACCTCCAGGTCATGCCCCAGGACAAGAGCGAACACCCGTACCTGGGAGGCACCTTCACCCTGCTCACCCCGAAGGGAAGGCGCGAGGTGGCCTACACCGAGGTCTACGGTCATCCCCGGCTGATCACCGACCCCGAGGAGGTCCGTCAATATGTTGAGCGCTATGGGATCCTGCGGGCGCAGGCACTCACCAAGCGCGAGTCCCTGGATCGGATCGAGAAACTGCTGGGAGAGCAATGAACACCGCGGATCTGGCCTGGTTCAAGAGCAGCTACAGCAGCTCCGAGGGCGGCAACTGCATCGAAGTCGCCTACAACTGGCGGAAGTCCAGCTACAGCGACTCCGAAGGCGGCAACTGCATCGAAGTCGCCTACGACTGGCACAAGTCCAGCTACAGCAGCGGCGAAGGCGGGGAGTGCGTCGAAGTAGCCGCCCACCCCACCCTCGTCCACGTCCGTGACTCCAAGAACCCCCACGGCCCTCAGCTCGCCGTCGCCCCGGCCGCCTGGGCCGCGTTCCTGGACGGGGCGGTCGAATAATGCCCCGACAACCCCTCACGCCCTGCCCTATCGTCGCCCGCGATGAACAACCAACCTTCCCTCCCCCGCCGCGTCCGCTTCGTCGAGCTGAACGCTAAGGCCCTTCGGGCGCTGTCCGAGGGCGACCTCGCCGGAGGCAGCGCCGAGGCCGGGGTCGCCCTCGACCCGCACTTCGTCGGCGACCGGGCCCGCTGGATCTTCGGCTACCGCGCCGACCAGCTCGAAAGGGACCCGTCCGCCGCGCCCTGGATCACGCGCGCGGCGGTGTCCGAGCCGGACGGGACCGTCATCGGTGACGCCGGGTTCCACGGTCCGCCGGACGAGTCGGGTGTGATCGAGATCGGCTACACCGTCGTGCCGGAGCAGCGCCGCCGGGGCTACGGCCGCGCGATGGTGCGGGCGCTGCTCGCGAGGGCCGCCGCCGAGCCCGGGGTCAGGACCGTGCGGGCCACGATCGCCTCCGACAACCTGGCCTCCCTGGCCACCCTCGCGGGCTTCGGCTTCGTCCGGGCCGGGCAGCGGGAGAACGACAAGGGCGAGATCGCGTACGTCTTCGAGTTGCCCGCCGACCGCCAGTGAAGACGCCCGTGACCTGCGCCGCAGCGAGTTCAACCACAGTATGGAAACAAGCACTTGACGTGCGTTCAGATCGCAAACGGCCTCCGCTACTCTGAGGCCCATGCAGGGGGAAATGGAAACCAGTTCTAGTTCGGACAGTTTGGGCGGCAGCGGGGCCATACCGCTGGAACCGGGGGATCCACGACAGATCGGCGCCTTCCGGCTGCTCGGTGTCCTCGGGTCCGGAGGCATGGGACGGGTCTATCTCGGTGCCGTGCCCGGGAAGTTCGCGGCAGTGAAGCGGGTACTTCCCGTGCTCGCCGAGGACACCGACTTCCTGAACCACTTCGGCCACGAACTCGACAACCTCGCCCGGCTGCCCGCCGGCGCCAACACCAAGCTGCTGGCGAGCGACCGCACGGCCAAGCCGCCGTGGTTCGCGACCGAGTTCATCCCCGGCATCACCCTCAACGAGGCGATCCGGCTGAACGGCGGCCCGCTCCCGGCCGAGGCCCTCTGGCGGCTGCTGCACCACGCGGCGGCCGGGCTCGGCGTCGTCCACGGCGCCGACATGGTGCACCGCGACCTCAAGCCGTCCAACGTCATGCTCACCGGCCCGGGTCTCTCCCTCATCGACTTCGGGGTGGCCCGCGCCGCCGACCAGAGCCGTCTGACGAAGACCGGCATGGTCATCGGCACCCCCGCCTACATGGCGCCCGAGCAGGCGGTCGCGGACCGGCGGCTGACCGGCGCCGCCGATGTCTTCGCCCTCGGCAGCCTCCTCCTCTACGCGGCCAACGGCCGCCCGCCGTTCGGTGACGGCTCCGGCCCCGACCTGCTCTACCGCGTCGTGCACGGCGAGCCCGAGTTCGGGAAGCTCACGGAGACCGATCCCGAGCTGGCCGAGCTCATCAAGACCTGCCTGGAGAAGGATCCGGCGGACCGGCCCACCGCCGCCGAACTCGTCGAGCGGACGGCCGGGCGGGCCGAGGGCGTGGCGTGGCCCGCCGCCGTCGGCGAGCGGATCGCCGAGCGGGCCGTGTTCGCCGCCGAGACGCCCACGGCCGAGCACCTGGCGGAGCTGGCGAAGGCCGAGCCCGCCGAGGACGTGGCCACGGCCTCCCTCACCCCGCAGGCGGGCTCGAAGGAGCCCGCCACCGCGTCGCCCGACCAGATCGGCGTCCTCACCGGCACCGTCGGCTCCGGGCGGCGGGAGAACAAGCGGCGCAACCGGCTCATCATGCTGGCCGTGCCGGTGGTCCTGGCGACCGGCACGACGCTGACGGTGGCCCTCGGCCCGTACCAGATCGGCCGGCTCGGCGCGGCGGGGCCCGCCACCACGCCGCCGTCCACGGTGGCCTCGCAGCCCGCGAACGTACCGCCGTCGTCCGCTCCCGGCTCGCCCTCGGCGAAGACCCCGGGCGCCAAGCCCTCCTCGCAGCCCCCGGGTACCACCCCCGGCGCACCGCCCCCGGCCAACGCGGCGGGTGGCGGTGCGGGCGGCACGGGCACCCTGCCCGGCGGCGGAGGAGGCGCGGCGGGCGGCGGCTCCGGTTCGGGTTCGGGTTCCGGCAGCGGGTCCGGTTCGGGCAGCGGCTCGGGCAGTGGCAGCGGTTCGGGCGGCGGGGGCACGACCGCCCCGGCCGGCGGCGGTTCGGCGCCCAAGCCCACCACCCGGCCGCCCGCGCCGAAGCCGACGACCCAGCGGCCCACGCCCCCGCCGTCGACCGGCGGCTCGACGCCCTCGGGGACGTACTCCATCAAGAGCGTCTCCAACGGGGAGTGCCTGGCCGAGACCAACCCCGGATACGCGATCCTGGCCTACACCGCGCCGTGCGGTGAGCCGGCCACCAGCGGCACGATCTCCTACGCCTGGATCTACCGGGCCCAGGCGAACGGCACCTTCCGGCTGGTCAACCAGCAGTCCGGCCACTGCCTCCAGCCGGGCGGCACGCCCGGCTTCACGGCCAAGACCTGCAACGGCTCCAGCCTCCAGTCCTGGAAGATCAACAGCAAGTCGTCCGCCGGCATGACCATCAAGAACATGAGCAGCGGCCAGTGCATGGTCGCCGGACCGCCGTTCATGATGCAGTACACCTGCGACCCGAGCAGCAGCACCCAGCTCTGGAAGAACGTCTCCCCGGTCTAGGCACTGTCCGATGATTGGTCTCGTGGTTGGTCCCGGTGGGACGGCGGATGCGGCATGGGGCCGCCACGAGGTCAAACGGTCAGCGTTTCGGGCAGCGCGCCGGGAGCGTACGGAACCACCTGGATGTCCTCCGGCAGTCGCGCGGCGATCCTCTCCACGACCTTGCGCGTCTCCTCCGGCCACAGCCGGGGAGAGAAGCGCAGCTCCACGTGCAGTCGGGGGCCGTCCTTCTCCGCCGAGATCCGGAAGCGCGGGCTGCCGATCTCGTGGCTGCGTTCACGCAGCACGGTGATGGCGTGCCCTTCGTGGCCGACGGCGACTTCTGGAAGGTCGCAGACCGCTGCGAAGCA
Source organism: Streptomyces sp. NPDC001728 (assembly GCF_040297565.1). Lineage (NCBI taxonomy): Bacteria > Bacillati > Actinomycetota > Actinomycetes > Kitasatosporales > Streptomycetaceae > Streptomyces > Streptomyces sp. NPDC001728. The sequence goes on along the minus strand of NZ_JBEOZK010000011.1, from coordinate 177,656 downwards.
GTCGGCCGGCGTGAGGACGTGGGAAGTGCCGTCCCGAGGTACGCAGTCCTGTTCGCGCCCCAGAGGGCGAAACCCGGACTCACCCCGCAGCGGGCACGGTTCCCCAGCCAGTTCCACCAGGTCGCCAGGGCGATAGCGGATTCTCGGTTCCCACTGGACATAGGGGTGGAAGGCCGTGACGGCCAGAGTGCCGCGCTCGCCCGGCGCGACGTGTCGCCACGGGCTGCCCGGAGTCAGCACCTCGCCCACGCAGGAGGGCGGCAGGTGATGGTACGTGCAGGTCGCACACCAGGCGGCGTTACACATCCGCATCTCCGAGAAGCCGTACACGGGGCGGATCTCGGCCCCCCACCATGCCTCCAGGCGCTCCTTCCAGCGAGGCGACAGTATGTGCTTGCCGACCTCGACGGTCTCGACGCCGAAGCGGTTCAAGCTGCCGTAGCGGTCGAGCATCATGACGGTGAGGTCCTTGATGTTCCTCAGGGTCCCGGAGAGCAGTCGCACGGGAGCACCTGTGAACTCCGGCCCCTCCTGCGCGAGGATGCGCGCGGCGAGTTCGAGGCGGTCCGGGCCGACGACTGGTACGACGGTCGCGTCGGGGCCGTAGCCGAGACCCGCGACGACCCCGTGGCTGATGCCGATCAGGTGCAGGGACCGCGGACCGCCGCGGACGGCTCCGGAGTCGCGAAGGAGGGCTTCCCGCTCACCGGGCGTGGAGTAGAAGGTCTTCGGGGTCCCGGTCGTCCCGTTGGTGAAGCCCAGGTCGGCCTCACGGGGCAGACCGGTACGCAGCTCGGGACGTGCGCGCAGCCATGAATCGGCGTCCATGACGGGGAGCGCCGTCAGGAGCTCGGCGGCCGAGTCCGGCCCGATGCCCCGGGAAGGAAGCAACTGTCGGTAGAACGGGCTGTGTTCGCGGAGATGAGTCAGCGTCTTCGCCAGCATGGCGAGACGGTGTGCGGTGATGCTCATGAAGGCCCCTCCGGGCGGTGGACCGACGCGGATACCGGAGCGGGCCGCGCCGGGCGGCCCCGAACTCACGGATCGCACCTGCCCGGCGGGGCGGTCCCCGTCAGTAGCAGTTGGGGGTGACCGACCACAGCTGCTGGGCGTCCGTCTGCACCGTCGGAGACACGGTCATCCAGCAGCGGGCTTCGACCTGCGTGTCCGTGTTTCCTGTCGCGGCGACCGCTCCGAGGGCCGCGCTGGCCCCGAGGCCGGCGGCGGCGAGGGCGACGGGAACCTTGCGACGCAGCGAGTCGTTGAGCACGGATCACTCCAAGTGTCTTGTAAAACACGGGAGATCACTACTCGTGATCTTGATGGATCGCGCCGAATATATAGTCGGCCGCCATCTCGGTAAAGGGGTCGGATCGACCCTGTGGCGCCGCAGCCACGGGATGCTAGGCGACCGCTTCCCGGGCCGGCCCGCTCGATCCGGCGGCAGCGGCCGTGAAGACCGGCACCGTCACCACGCCCGCCGAGCCCTCCGCCCCCTCCCTCCGGAACGCCACCCGCAGTTGCATCCCGATGCGGAGGTCGTCCTCCGCCACGTCGACGACCTCCGTCATCATGCGCGGCCCCTCCGCGAGGTCGACCACGGCGGCGACGTACGGGACGCGCTCACCGAAGGGCGGGAGGTCGTTCCGGTGGACGACCGACCAGGTGTAGAGGGTGGCCCGGCCGCTCGCCTCCTCCCAGCGGGCGTCCTCGCTCCAGCAGTGGGGGCAGAACTCGCGCGGGTAGTGGTGGACGCGGTCGCAGGCGGCGCACCGGCGCAGCAGCAGCCGGCCCTCGGCGGCGGCGTCCCAGTAGGGGCGGGTGAAGGCGTCGATGTCCGGGAGGTTCGCCGGGGTTGCCGTCATCAGAAGAGTCCGATCGCGGAGTCGAGGGACCAGGTCTGCCAGGACATGGCGAGGAGCGCGACGAGCGAGATCAGCGCCATCATCGCGTTCTGCCCCTGCTCGGCCCAGTCGTGGATCATCAGGACGAGGTAGAGGAGGTTGAGGAGGAGGCCGCCGACGAGGGCGACGGGGGTGAGGAACCCGACGACGAGGCCGAGTCCCAGGGCGAGTTCGGCGTAGACGACGACGTACGCCATGAGCTTGGGGCGCGGGGCGACGACGGCCTCGAAGCCCTTCTTGACCTGCGGCCACTTGTGGTTGCCCGCGACGTCGGCGGCCCAGGCGATCCCGGTGCCGCGCTCGAACCAGCCCTTCTTGTCCTTGTGGCGCCAGCTCTCCAGCCACCACAGGCCGAGGCCGATGCGGAGGACGGCGAGCCATTCGGCGCCGGTGAGCCAGACGGTCTGCATGCGCGCGTCCTCTCGACAAGCCTTATCTGACGGTACGTCAGTTCAGCGCAGGGCGGGCGGGGAGCGCAAGAGGTGGGACGCCGGGGCGGGGTCCGCGTGCGACCGGGCGGGGACGCGGAGCGTGGGACGCGGGCGCGCGTGACCCATTCGCAACCGAAATCCCTCTCGGCCGAGACCCACAACGTGTACACGTCATTACGCTCAGCATTCATGGCCACCACCCCCTCGCCCTCCTCCGCCCACCCCGTCTACGTCATCGGAGGCGGCCCCGGCGGACTCGCGGTCGCCGCCTCGCTGCGCGAGCGGGGCGTCCGGGCCGTCGTCCTGGAGAAGTCCGACGCGGTCGGCGCCTCCTGGCGCACCCACTACGACCGGCTGCGGCTGCACACCACCCGGCGCCTCTCCGCCCTCCCCGGACTGCGCATCCCCCGCTCCTTCGGGCGCTGGGTCGCCCGCGCGGACGTGGTGCGCTACCTGGAGAAGTACGCCGAGAAGCACGAGCTGGAGGTCGTGACGGGCGTCGAGGTCCTCCGCGTCGACCGGGCCGGCGGGGACTGGATCCTGCACGCGACGGGCGGGCGGCGGCTCACCGCGAGCGCGGTCGTCGTGGCCACCGGCCACAACCACACCCCGATCCTGCCCGAGTGGCCCGGCCTCACCGCGTACGAGGGCGAGCTGAGCCACGCCCGGACCTACCGCAACCCGGAGCCGTACGCCGGGAAGGACGTCCTCGTCGTCGGCATCGGCAACACCGGCGCGGAGATCGCCGCCGACCTCGCCGGGGGCGGGGCGAAGCGCGTCCGGCTGGCCGTGCGGACCGTCCCGCACCTCGTGCGCCGGACGACGGCCGGCTGGCCCGCCCAGCGCTCCGGCATCCTCGTCCGGCGGCTTCCGGTGGCGCTGGTGGACCTTCTGGGCGGGCTGGTGGCCCGGTTCGCGTCGCCGGACCTCCGGGCGTACGGGCTGCCCCGGCCGGACACCGGCCTCGCCACCCGGCAGCGCGAAGGCGCGATCCCGGTGCAGGACGTGGGCCTGATCGCCGCCGTACGGGCGGGCCAGGTCGAGATCGTGGCGGCCGTGGAGGACCTGGACGGCCCGGACGTGGTCCTCGCGGACGGCACCCGGATCACCCCGGAGGCCGTCATAGCGGCGACCGGCTACCGGCGCGCCCTGGAACCGCTCCTGGGCCACCTGGACGTCCTCGACGACCGGGGCAGACCGCTGGCGCACGGGGCCCGCTGCCCGCGCGAGGCGCCGGGGCTGTACTTCACGGGCTTCACCAACCCGATCAGCGGGATGTTCAGGGAGCTGGGGATCGACGCGGAGAAGATCGCCCGGCGGATCGCGCGGCGGGCGGGGCGGCCGGAGCGGTCACGGCGGTCGCGGGCCGCGTGAGGTGCGTACGACGGTGAAGGCGGTGCCCCGCCCCCCGGGGGAACGGGGGCGGGGCACCGGCTGATCCCGGGGGGAACGGGATCAGAACGTGGTGAGGCCCTTCCAGCCCCAGCCGATCTTGACGCGCGGCGAGAGCTCACCCGCGCCGTCGCCCGCGTACCGCCACAGGTCGCCGGCGGCATCGAGGGCGATCACGTCGGAGACGCCGTCGCCGGTGAGGTCCCCGACGCCGGTCAGCCGCAGGCCCTTCCAGCCCCAGCCGATCTTCGACCTGGCGCCCATCTGCATCGCGTAGGAGTACAGGTCGCCGTTGCCGGAGACGGCGAGGACGTACCGGTCGCCGGACTTCCCGATCGGGCCGACACCGGTCAGGCGGTAGGAGCCGAAGTCCCAGCCGACGCTCTTGGCCGCCTGGAAGCCGCCGCGCCCGTCACCTTCGTACTGCAGCAGCTTGCCCGCCGGGTCGACGGCCAGGAGGTCCGGGAAGCCGTCGCCGGACATGTCGCCGGCCCCGGTGATCCGGAGGTTCTGCCAGCCCCAGCCGATCTTCACCTTCGGCTGCGCGTTGGGAAACCTGTCGCAGTGCATGGCGACGCGCCAGAGCCCGCCGGAGGGGTCCTGGGCCACCACGTCGTCACGGCCGTCGGCGTCGATGTCGCCGACGGCCGTGAAGCGGTAGCCCTTCCAGCCCGAGTCGAACTGCGCGCCGGCCCTCAGGCCCCCCGCGCCGTTGCCCGGGTAGCACCGGAGCCGCCCTGCGGTGTCCACCGCGAACACGTCGGGGATGCCGTCCCAGTCGTAGTCGTGACCGGTGGCGCCGTAGGGGGTCGAGCCGGGCGCCGGGGCCCAGGAGATCCCGGACGCCGTCGCGTCGGGGCCGGAGACCACCTTGTCTATGACGACACCGTTCAGGGACCTGACGGTGGCCTGCTGCCGGGCGCCGCCGGCGAGGTAGACGAGGTTCCGGCCGTCCGGGGACCAGTCGGGCGACGTGACGTCCTGACCGTTGGTGCGCGTGTACTCGTGGCCGCTGCTGAGGGTGCGGACGTGGACGTCGGAGGTGCCGTCCTCGGCGTTGGTGAACGCGAGCTCCCATGCCTCGGGCGAGAACGCCGGGTGCTGCCCCCGGGTGACGGGCTTCGGCTCGCCGCCCTTCTCCGGGTCCCAGAAGTGGATGGTGTCGCCGCGCACGAAGGCCACGCGGCCGTCCCAGGCCACGTCGACCTGCCCCTCCAGGGTGTTCGCCGGGGTGGGGAAGAGGTACTGGAGCGGACCGTTGGAGCCGAGCGTCATCCGCATGACGCGGGTGCGGTCGTGGCCCGGCTTGGCCCGGAAGCCCAGGTAGAGGCTCTTGCCGTCGGCGGACCAGTCGAGTTCGTCGAGCACGCCGTCCGGCTCGTCGACGTCCTTGCGGACCATGCGGGCGTCGCTGCCGTCGGCGTTCGCCGTCCAGATGTCGGCGAGGCCGTCGTTGCTGATGAAGGCCATCCGCAGGCCGTTCGGCGCGTACGCGACACCGGTGATCTCCGCCGCGGGCACCCGCGGGCCGGGCACCAGCTCGCGCCGGTCCGTGCCGTCGGAGTTGACCGAGACCAGGGTGCTGGTGCGGACTCCGTTCACGTCCTTGTGCTCGGTGAAGACCACGCGGGGCTTCGGGGGCGCCGGGGCGGCGGCCCGGGCGGGCGCCGCCGTGACCGCGGCGAGCGCGGCGGAGGAGGCGAGGACGGCCAGGGCGGTACCGAGGGCGCGGCGGCGGCCCGGGGTGCGGGTGGTGGTGCCGGTCCGGGTGCGGGTGGTGGTGCCGGTCCGGGTGCGGGTGGTGTGGGTGGTGCGGTTCAAGAAGCCCCCCCAGGGCCGAGCCGTCGGACACGAGGAAGTTCATGTCCTCGGACGCTGTTCGTTCCTTGTCGGACGCCGTGCGTTCGTCGTCGTCCAGAAGGTGAGACCGCCCGAGCCTCCGTACGGTTGTACGGAATCTCCCGGCCGGATCCCGCCGGGGTTCTCCGGCCGGATCCGGCTTCCCCGCGCACACCCATTCCTGACTGAGCGTCAGTTCTGTAATCTGACTAAGTGTCAGCTTCAACGGATGATGGGTGAAGGGCGGGCGGAACATTGCTTGGATCGACACACGGCACCTTCACGACCGATCTCCGCGCCCGCGTGGTCGCCTGCGGAGAACCGGACCGCGCCACCGTGCACGGCGTCACCGCCGTCCCCGGCGACCTGGACGTCAGCGGGCGCCCGCTGCACGCGGCCGTACCCGACCTCGACCGGTTCTTCCGGCCCGAGTCCGTCGCCGTCGTCGGCGCCTCGGACACCGAGGGCCGGCCCAACACCGGGATCACCCGGCAGCTGCTCGCCTGGGCCGAACGCGTCGGCGCCCGGCTCGTACCCGTGCACCCGACCCGTACCAGCGTCTTCGGGATCGACTGCGTACCCTCCGTCGGCGACCTCACCGAACCCGTCGACCTCGCCGTCCTCCTCGTCGCCGACCCGCTGCCCGTCATCGAGCAGCTCGCCGAGACCAAGGTGAGGTTCGCGGTCGCGTTCGCCTCCGGCTTCGCCGAGACCGGAGAGGCCGGCGCCGCCGCACAGGAACGCCTCGCCGCCGCCGTACGCCGCTCCGGCATCCGCCTCCTCGGCCCCAATACCAACCTCAACGCCTTCGAACGCTTCCGCGACGACCTCGAAGGCCCCGCCATCGCCCTCATCACCCAGTCCGGCCACCAGGGGCGGCCCGTCTTCACCCTCCAGGAGCTGGGCGTCCGCCTCTCCCACTGGGCGCCCACCGGCAACGAAGCCGACCTGGAGACCGCCGACTTCCTCTCGTACTTCGCCGGACGGCCCGAGGTCGGCGCCATCGCCTGCTACGTCGAAGGACTCAAGGACGGCCGCTCCTTCCTCCTCGCCGCCGACCAGGCCGCCCGCCAGGGCGTCCCCGTCGTCGCCGTCAAGGTCGGCCGCACCGAGACCGGAGCCCGTACCGCCGCCTCCCACACCGGCAAGCTCACCGGCGCGGACCGGGTCGTCGACGCCGCCATGCGGCAGTTCGGGGTGATCCGGGTCGACGGGCTCGACCAGCTCCAGGACACCGCGACCCTGCTCGCCCGCGCCCGCGCGCCGCTCGCCGACGGCGTCGTCGTCTACTCCATCTCCGGCGGCACCGGCGCCCACTTCGCCGACCTCGCCACGGCGGCGGGACTCGACATCCCCACCCTCCCGCAGGCCAAGCAGGACGAGCTCCACCAGTGGATCCCGGAGTACCTCAACGTCTCCAACCCGGTCGACAACGGCGGCCACCCGGTGGGCGACTGGCGCGGCCGGAAGATCATCGACGCGATCCTCGCGGACCCCTCCGTCGGCGTCCTGATCTGTCCCATCACCGGTCCCTTCCCGCCCATGAGCGACAAGCTCGCCCAGGACCTCGTCGACGCCGCCGAGGCGACCGACAAACTGGTGTGCGTGGTCTGGGGCTCCCCCGTCGGTACGGAGGAGGCCTACCGCACGACCCTCCTCGGCTCCTCGCGCGTCGCCACCTTCCGTACCTTCGCCAACTGCATCGGGGCCGTGAAGGCCTATCTCGACCACCACCGCTTCACCGCCGCCTACCGCTCCCCCTTCGACGAGGCCCCCCGCACCCCCTCCCCCTCCCTCCGCAAGGCCCAGGCCCTCATGCGGCCCGGCCGGCGGCTCAGCGAGCACGCCGCGAAGCAGCTCCTGCGGGCGTACGGGATACGGGTGCCGCGCGAGCAGCTCGTCACCAGCGCGGCGGCGGCCGTCCGGGCCGCCGGGCTCGTCGGCTACCCGGTCGTCATGAAGGCCTCGGGCGCACAGCTCGCCCACAAGACGGAACTGGGCCTGGTCAAGGTCGGGCTCACCTCGGCCAGCCAGGTACGGGACGCCTACCGCGAACTCACCGACATCGCCCGCTACGAGGAGATCGACCTCGACGGCATCCTGGTCTGCCAGATGGTCGGGCGCGGGGTCGAGATGGTGGTGGGCGTGACCCGCGACGAACTCTTCGGCCCGACCGTCACCGTCGGCCTCGGCGGCGTCCTGGTGGAGGTCCTCAACGACACGGCCGTACGGGTCCCGCCCTTCGGGGAACGCGAGGCCCGCTCGATGCTCGACGAACTGCGCGGCCGGGCCCTGCTCGACGGCGTACGGGGAGCCCCGCCCGCCGACATCGACGCGCTCGTCGAAGTCGTCCTGCGGGTGCAGCGGATGGCCCTCGAACTCGACGGCGACCTCACCGAACTCGACATCAACCCGCTGATGGTGCTGCCGCGCGGCCAGGGCGCGGTGGCCCTGGACGCGCTGGCGGTCTGCCGATAGGAGCCCCTGCGATGTCCGACGTACTCCACACCGTCGAGAACGGCGTCTCGTGGATCACCCTCAACCGCCCCGAGGCGATGAACGCGGTCACCTGGGACCAGCGGGAACGGATCATCGCCCTGCTCGCCGAGGCCTCCGCCGACCCGGACGTCCGGGCCGTGGTGGTGACGGCGACCGGGCGCGGCTTCTGCGCGGGCGCGGACCTGCGGGGCACGCCGGCCACTCCCGATGAACGTGTGGTGGGGGACGTGGGCCGGATGATCCGGCAGGGCGCCCAGCGGTTCATCGCTGCCGTCATGGACTGCGAGAAACCGGTGATCGCGGCGGTGAACGGGACGGCGGCGGGCATCGGCGCGCACCTGGCGTTCGCGTGCGACCTGGTGATCGCGGCGGAACCGGCGCGGTTCATCGAGGTGTTCGCACGGCGGGGGCTGGTCCCGGACGGCGGCGGGGCGTATCTGCTGCCCCGGCTGATCGGGCCCCAGCGGGCGAAGGAGCTGCTGTTCTTCGGGGACGCGGTGACGGCGGCGGAGGCGCGGGAACTGGGCCTGGTGAACCGGGTGGTCCCCGCGGAGGAACTGCCGAAGACGGCCCGGGAGTGGGCCGAACGCCTCGCCCAGGGCCCGACGCGGGCACTCGTCCTCACGAAACAGCTGGTGAACGCGTCCCTGGACACGGACAGGACGGCGGCCTTCGCGGCGGAGTCGACGGCGCAGGAACTGAACATGACGACGAGGGACGCGCAGGAGGGGGTGGCGAGCTTCGTGGAACGGAGGGAGGCGCGGTACGAGGGGCGGTAGGCGCCTCGGCCGGGGTGGTAGCGGAGGCTGTCGTACCGGGGCCCTATGGTGTGTCGCGCATATGCCACACACTTGCCGCTCCGGGGGGAACGGAATGCCCAACTCCGCGCGCTCGCGCGAAAAGTCCCGAAGATCTCGAAGATCCAGAAGATCGCTTCTTCTGGTTCCCGCCCTGCTGACGGCCCTGATCGGGCCGATGCTCCCGACGGGGACGGCACTGGCGGCGACGCCGCCGGTAGCCGTGCCTCCGGCGAGCGCGGCACCCGCGCCGGACGCGACGGCGCCCCCGCCCGAGCCGTCCGAGACGACGGACCCGACGCCCACACCGCCGCCGACCGCCGAGCCGACGCCGAACCCGACGGACCCCACGGCGGCCCCCTGCCCCGTGCTGCCCCTGGCGCCGTTCGGCGACCCGGGCGACGCGGTCGGCCAGGTGAAGCTGGGCCTGCTCGACACCGCCTGCTTCACGCTCACCGTGGAGAAGTCCGGTCGGCACTGGCTGGTCATCGACGGCGGTCACCCGTCGTCGATGACGCTCTCCTCCGGCGGCACGCCGGTCGCGTGCCCGGGTCTCGGCTCGGTCCCCTGCGAGCTGGCCGCCGGCACGTACACGCTCGACCTCGCCGGCGGTGACCACGCCTCCACCGAGGCGCGGATCGCCTTCGTCCCGCTGATGGCCGGCCCCGGCTGCACAGGCCCCGTCGGCACCGCCTTCGGCACGGCCCCGACGACCGGCACGTCCGCCGGCGGGGCCGGCATCGTCTGCCACTCCTTCACGGCCGCGCCGGGCGAGCTGATCACCTCCACCCTCCGGAACCACGCCTCCGCCAACGTCGAGGCGTGGATCACCGACAGCACGGGCAAGCACCTCTGCAGCGTCGGCTACGCCTGTGTGACGCCCGCCGGGGGCGGCGACTTCCGCGTCCTCGCGCGCTTCGAGCCCAATTCCGGTGGCACGTACCCCGTCCCGTACACGCTGACGCTCCGGCAGGTCACCCACCCCGTGGGCTGCTCGGTCGTCGACGTGACCGCGTACGGCCCGGTGCCCGCGCAGGACCCGGCTCCGGCCGAGTGCAAGACGTTCACCCCGGCCCGAAGCGGCCTGTACAGGGTGCAGGCCGTCACGGCGTCCGGCGGCACGGGCCCGATCGCGATCTACGTGCCGAACGGAAGGGTCTGCGAGTACGGGGGCGCCTGCCCGCTCACCGCGGGCGTGACGTACACCCTGGTCGCCGACGACGCCGTACGGATCCTCGACCTCACCTCCGCCGCGGAGGGCTGCGAGGACGTATCCCTGGGGCAGCCGTACCGGGGCTCCCTCGCCGTCGCCCACGAGGTCGACTGCCTGAACCTGCCCGTCCCGCAGGGCGCCAAGGTGGCCATCACGGGCGGGCCCGCCGACGGCGGGGTGACACCGAACATCACGGTGCTCGACGCGACCGGCACCACCCTCTGCTGGAGGGAGGAGTCCCTGTCCTCGGGCGCCTGCTCCCTCGGCGGCACCGCCCCCTACCGCGCGATCGTCGAGCGCGCGGGATCGGGCGCGGACACCGGCTCCTACGGCCTCGTCGTGCGCCGCACGGACGTGGCGAGCGACTGCCGGACCTTCCCCGCCGGTGACTTCGGCCCGAACCCCGCCGTGGCGACCGTGGTTACCGGCGACGGAGCCTTCGGCGACTGCCTGACGATCCCGGCGGGCGACCACTCCGCCCGCGAGCTGATCAGGATCGAGGACGGCTCCACGGAGGGCCTCAGCGTGCTCGACGAGCACGGCGAGCCCGCCTGCCAGGACGAGTGGGGCGACCCGTCGGAAGACTGCGCCCTGACGCCCGGCCTCTCGTACACGGTCCTCGTCCCCGGCGGCACGCGCACCGCGGCCACCCTCGTCCGCCGGGACGTCACCGCCACCGCGCGCGGCTGCGTCGCCACCCCGGCCACGGCGGTCGGCGCACCGGCCCTCCTCGGCACCCCGGGCTCGTACGTGACCCTCGTCTGCCACCGGGTGACCACGGCCGACGCGCGGGACACCCTGCACCTGAACGCCCGCTACACCGCGACGGGCCTGGCGATCGGGACCGACGTGTACCGCGCGGACGGCGCCACCGCGTGCGAGAGCCTGGCACCGGGCTGCGCCGTCACCGGCTCCACCGCGTACCAGGCGATCGTCGCGCTCGGCCGGAGTGACGACACCGCCCTGCCCGCCTACCGCTTCGACGCGGTCCGCATCGGCACCGCCGCCGGACCCGCGCCGGAGTGCGTCAGGGTCGCGGACGTCACCTACGGCTTCGGCCCGCTGACCGACACGCTGACCGAGCAGAAGCCCATGCTCTGCGCGGTGCTCCCGACCATGACGGGGGACTGGCTCAAGCTGTCGTTCACCCCTGCGGCGTCCCGCGAGAAGGCGCCGACCCCGTGGCTGTACGACGGGGCGACCCGGCAGAACGCCTGCGACGACGTGACCGGTTACTACAACTGCATCGTGCCCGGCGGGGACGACTACGCGCACGACCCCCGGCCCACCACCCTCGTGATCGGGATGCCCTCGGTTCCCACCGAAGCGCCCGTCCGGGTGAGCGCGACCGCCTTCTGCTCCAGCCTCTGCGGCCCCGTGGAGCCGTCCGTCACGGCCGTGACCCCCGGCACCGTCGGCGCCGGGAAGATCACCATGACGGTCACCGGCACGGCGCTGCACGAGAAGGACCTCTTCGAGGTGACCAACGCGTCCGGCAGCTACCGCGCCCCGTCCACGACGGTCGCCGTCGCCGCCGACCGCCGGAGCATGACGATCGCCCTGGACCTGACGGGGGCGCCGCTCGGTTCGCTGTACCTCCGGGTGGACCAGTACAAGGACTCGGCGCACACGTTCGGGCGGGTCACCGTCGTCGCCCCGCTCCGCTCCACCGCCGCGCCCACCGTGACCGGCACCGTCGTCATCGGCGGCAAGGTGACGGCCTCGGCCGGTTCCTGGAGCCCGGCGGCCGACGCGTACGCCTACCAGTGGCGCGTCGACGGCGTCGCCGTCGCCGGTGCCACCGCCTCCACGTACACCCTGCCCACCGCCCTCTTCGGCAAGCAGCTGTCCGTGGCCGTCACCGCCCGCAAGGCCGGGCACCCCTCCGTCACCGCCGTCAGCCCGGCCGTGGCCGTCAAGGGCCTCGCGCCCAAGCCGACCCGCGTGCCCTACCCGACCGGGCCCGCGCGCGTGGGCGGGAAGGTCTCGGCCGTCGTCGGGGCCTGGTCGCCCGCGCCCACCTCGTACGGCTACCAGTGGCGGCTGAACGGCGTCGCGGTCTCCGGCGCGACCGGGTCGAGTTACGTCCTCCCGGCATCGGCCCTCGGCAAGAAGGTCACCGTCACCGTGTACGCCCTCCGCACCGGGCACCTGACCGGCGCGTACACCTCGGCCGGCTACACCGTCGCCTACGGCCTCGCGCCGGCGGCGACCCGTGCGCCGTACGTCACCGGCACGGTCAAGGTCGGGCGGACCCTCAGCCTGAACCGGGGCACGTGGACGCCGGCTCCGACCTCGTACACGTACCAGTGGTACGCGAACGGGCGGGCCGTCACCGGCGCCACGAAGACCTGGCTCACGCTCGGCAGGGCCCAGCGCGGGACGCGGATCACCGTCAAGGTGACGGCCTACCGGACCGGGCACACGGCGGGCGTCGCCTGGACCCGGTCCACGGGGGCGGTCGCCGGGTGATCCCGACCCCGTAGCGCACGCTCATCCAGGAGCCCCCGGGGGCGACGGCCGGTCCGTCGCCCCCGGGGGCTTCGGCGTGCGGCGGCTCCCGTGCGCGGGGGCTCCCCAGCCCTTCCCATCTGACGATGCGTCAGTTTCAATGGGTGGTGTGATGGGACACGCGGGGATGGCGGCCACCGCCGTCCGACACCTGAGAGCGGCCGGTTCGCCGACGGCCGTCGAACCACTGCCCCGGCCGGTACTGCGCGCGGTACGGGAGGACGAGCGACCGCCCGTCGACCCGGCCGAATTCCGCCGCGTCCTCGGCCACTTCGCGAGCGGCGTCACGATCGTGACCGCCCTCGACCCGGAAGGACCGGCCGGTTTCGCCTGCCAGTCCTTCGCCTCCCTCTCCCTCGACCCGCCCCTGGTCGCCTTCATGGTCGCCCGTACGTCGACGACCTGGCCCCGGATCGCGAGCGCGGGCACCTTCTGCGTCAACATCCTCGGCGCCGACCAGGGCGGCCTGTGCCGCTCCTTCGCGGTGAGCGGCGCGGACAAGTTCGCCGGCGTCGACTGGACCCCCGCCCCGACGACCGGCTCACCACGCCTGACGGGGACGCCCGCCTGGATCGACTGCACGATCACCGCCGTGCACACCGGGGGCGACCACCTGATCGTGGTCGGCCGGGTGGAGTCCCTGGGCGCGACGGACGAGGACGGGGGGCCACTGCTGTTCCACCGGGGGAAGTTCGGGCGGTTCGACGGCGCATAGGCGGCCGTTCCCTTCGAGAGGGCCGCCGCCATATCTCGCTTGCGCGTGCCCACACCCGCCGGGGCAGGATGACCCCATGGACATGGACACGGACACGGACACGGACAGCGTCATCGCCGAGGTCGTCGAGCGGGAGCTCCAGCTGATGAGCCCGGCCGTGCGGTCGTCCCGCGCGCTGTCCGACCAGCTCCTCGACCCGGAGTTCACCGAGGTCGGCGCCTCGGGGCGCCGATGGGACCGCGAGTCGACGCTCTCGGAGCTGGCGGGCATGGACGGCGCCGCCGATGACGGCCCCCGGTACGTGCCCACCGGGATGACCGGCACCGTACTGGCGCCGGGGATCGTGCACCTGACGTTCGAGACCGTGCTCGACGGCACGCGGGCCCGGCGAAGCTCGATCTGGCGGAAGCTGGACGAGGAATCCGGGTGGCGGATGTACTACCACCAGGCCACGCCCGTGCCGGAGGCCTGAGCCCGGCTCAGCCGCCGATCAGCCCCGCGTACACCCCGATCCCGCCCAGCATGAACACCGTCAGGACCGCCAGTGCGCCCCACACCAGCAGCGACACGAAGTAGCCCCTGCGGGCCGGGCGGGTCAGGAGGGCCGTCACCGCCAGACAGGCGGCCGTCGGCAGCCAGCCCTGCCAGCCCGTCACCGGCACCACCAGCGCGCCCGCCACGGCCGACAGGAGAAGCTGCCAGCCGAGCGGGCGGCCCCCGAACCTGCGCGCCAGATCCTCGCCGAACAGCACCGTCGGCAGCACGATCACCGCGGAGACAGCGGCGGCCGGCAGCAGCGCCATCAGCGGCAGGAGCGGGAGGAACATCAGCGTCAGCCCGCTGACGCGCTCCTCCCCCGGCTCCGCCTGCCCGGTCTCCCCGAACACCACCCCCAGGGCCAGCGCCAGTGCCCCCTGCAGGATCAGCGCGAGCACCGAGGCCCACAGCATCCGGGCATGCGTCCGTCCGTCGTCCGGACCGCTCATCGCGATCACCCCCGGCGGTCATCATGCTCCCGCCAGGGACACCGCTCCCGTCCGGGGTCGCCTGATGACCAGCGCCATCAGGGCCGCCGCCGCGCAGAGCGCGCCCGAGGCGTACCAGACCACGTCGTAGGTGCCGAAGACGTCCCGGGCCACCCCGCCCGCGAAGGCGACGACCGCCGCCCCGACCTGGTGCGAGGCGAGGACCCAGCCGAAGACGATCGCCGAGTCCTCGCCGTAGTGCTCACGGCACAGCGCGATCGTCGGCGGGACCGTCGCCACCCAGTCGAGGCCGTAGAAGACGATGAAGAACAGCATCGGCGGGTGCACGGACGGCGCGAGCAGCATCGGCAGGAAGAGCAGCGAGATCCCGCGGAGCGCGTAGTAGACCGCGAGCAGCCGCCGCGCCTCGAAACGGTCGGTGAACCAGCCCGAGGCGATCGTGCCGACCACGTCGAACACCCCGATCACGGCGAGCAGTCCGGCCGCCGCCGTGACCGGCATGCCGTGGTCGTGCGCGGCCGGTACGAAGTGGGTCTTGACCAGGCCGTTCGTGGACGCGCCACAGATCGCGAAGGTGCCCGCGAGGAGCCAGAAGGGGCCCGTGCGGGCCGCCTTGAAGAGGACCGTGACGGCCCGGCGCGCGGCGCCCGGCACGGGGGCGGGCTTCTCCGCGTACTCCCCGCCGTACGGGGCGAGCCCCACGTCCGCCGGGTGGTCGCGCAGCAGCAGCCAGACGAACGGCACGACGGCGAGTGCCGCGAGGGAGACCGTCACGGCTGCCGGGCGCCAGCCGTGGTGCTCGACCAGCCAGGAAAGCAGCGGCAGGAAGACCAGCTGCCCGGAGGCGCCGGCCGCGGTGAGGATGCCGGTCACCAGGCCCCTGCGGGCCACGAACCAGCGGTTCGTGACGGTCGCGGCGAAGGCGAGCGCCATCGAGCCGCTGCCGAGGCCGACGAGGACGCCCCAGTAGAGGACCAGCTGCCAGGCGGCCGTCATCCACACCGTGAGGACGGATCCGACGGAGATGACCGTCAGCGCGACGGCGACCACCCGGCGGATGCCGAAACGGTCCATCAGGGCGGCGGCGAAGGGGGCGGTGAGGCCGTAGAGGGCGAGGTTCACCGAGACGGCGAAGCCGATCGTGCCCCGCGACCAGTCGAACTCGGTGTTCAGGGGCTCGATCAGCAGACCCGGCAGGGACGCGAAGGCGGCGGCGCCGATGATCGTGACGAAGGTGACCGCCGCGACGAACCAGGCGCGGTGGACGCGGGGAGTACGGGCCGGTCCGGCTGGGGTACGGGCGGGGGTCTCGGTTGTCTGGGCCATGCCACTGAGCCTCCCGTGCGCGCCCCTCCCGGACCATTGGCCCGACTGACAGCTTTCGAACGGATCGGGACACGGACGCGAACGACGGCCCCTGGACCGGCGCCGGACCCGGACCCCCTAAACCCTCGGCAGCGTCCTGATCGGCCGTACGACCAGCAGCGCCGCCACCACGAGGACCGCGATCCCCGCCCCCGTCAGCAGCACCCGCTCCGTGCCGACCGCCGCCGCGACCGGCCCCGACAGGGTGCGGCCGACGCCCATCATGAGCAGTGAGCCGGCCACGTCGTACGCGTGCATCCGGTTCAACGCCTCCTGGGGCACGTGCGTCTGGACGGCCGTCGACCACATCACCAGCCAGAAGGCGAAGGCCGCCCCGCCGATGAACTGGCCCGCGCCGAGCAGCGCCACCGGCGCGCCCAGGCCGAGCAGGACGAGGTTGACGGGGAGGCCGAGGAGGGCGACCGCGCCGGACGCGAGCGGTCTGCGCGGGCGCAGCCGGAGGGCGAGGAGGCCGCCGACCGCGCTGCCCGCGCCGTTGACGGCCATGAGCACGCCGTACGCGGCCGAGCCGTGGTCCTCGGTGACCAGGCTCGCGGTGAGCGGCACCATGGGGCCCGCGACGGTCAGCCCGTACACCGTCCAGATGGAGATGACGCCCCAGAGCCAGTTCCGGGAACGGAACTCCCGCCAGCCCCCAGCTAGTTCGGCGCCGAGGGAGTCGCGCCGCAGGGAGTCGGACGGGATCGGGGCGATCCGCATCAGCGTGAGGCAGAGGGCGCTGACCGCGAACGTGACGCCGTTGACGGCGAAGGCGGCGCCCGCGTTCCACACGGCGACGAGCACGCCCGCCGCCGCCGGTCCCGCCATGATCATGAGGGCTTCGGCGACCCGCAGGACGGCGTTGGCGCGCTGCACGTCGGGGGCTATGCGCGGGATGGTGGAGGCGACGCCCGGCTGGAAGAGGGCGGCGCCGACTCCGCTGACGACCGAGAGGGTGTAGACCGCCCACAGGGGTGGGCTGCCGAGGGCGAAGGAGACGGCGAGGACGGCGGCGCCGGGGAGCCGCAGCAGGTCCGCGAGGATCATCATGCGGCGTGCGGTGAAGCGGTCGGCGAGGACGCCGCCGAAGAGGACGAAGAGGGCGAAGGCGGCGGTCCAGCCGCCGAGCGCGTACCCGACGGTGGAGCCGGAGCGACCGGCGCCGAGGAGTCCGGCGGCGAAGGCCACCGGGACCATGCCCTCGCCGAAGACGGCGACCGCGCGGGCGACGAAGAAGAGCCGGAAGTTGCGGTTCCACAGTGCGGGCGGCTCGGCCGGGGCGGGAATCCGCTCGGCGGCCTCAGACTTGTACGTGTTGTCCGTCACGAAGACGAACAGCTACCAGCCAGCTGGTCTACACCACCACTGATTTTCCGATGGGAGCACCGCCCGTGCCGTCCCCGCACCGCGTCGTCGTGCTCGCCCTGCCCGGCCTCCTCCCCTTCGAACTGGGCATACCGCACCGGATCTTCGGCCGCGCCCGCGACGCGGAGGGCAGGCTGCTGTACGAGATCGTCACGTGCGCGCCGGCCGCCGGGCCCATACCCACCGACGCCGACTTCTCCGTGCACGTCGAGCACGGCCCGGAAGCCCTCGCCACCGCCGACACGGTCGTCGTCCCGGCCTCGTACGAACTCGGCCCGGTCTACGCCGAGGGCCGCCTCACCGGGGAGCTGGCCGCCGCCCTCGCGCACATCAGGCCCGGCACCCGGCTCGTCTCGATCTGCACCGGCGGGTACGTGCTCGCCGCCGCCGGATTCCTCGACGGCCGCCCGGCCACCACGCACTGGTCCTCGGCCGAGCACTTCCAGCGGCTCTTCCCGCGCGTCCGGGTCGACGCCGACGTGCTGTTCGTCGACGACGGCGACGTGCTCACCTCGGCGGGGGTGGCCGCCGGGATCGACCTGTGCCTGCACATCGTGCGCCGCGACCACGGGACGGCGGTCGCGAACGACGTCGCCCGCCGGACGGTCGTACCGCCGCACCGGGACGGCGGCCAGGCCCAGTACATCGAGCGCCCGGTGCCGGATACCGGCACCCACACCACGACGGCGGCGCGCGCCTGGGCGCTCGCCCACCTGCACGAGCCGATCCAGCTGCGGGACCTGGCCGACAAGGAGGCGATGAGCGTGCGGACGTTCACCCGCCGGTTCCGGGACGAGGTCGGCATCAGCCCCGGTCAGTGGCTCACCCAGCAGCGCGTCGAACGCGCCCGCCACCTTCTGGAGTCCACGGGCCTGCCGGTCGACCGGGTCGCGCGGGACGCGGGCTTCGGCACGGCGCAGTCCCTCCGGGTGCACCTGATGAGCGCGATCGGGGTGACCCCGACGTCCTACCGGCGGACCTTCCGGACGGGCGCGGAGGCGTCCTCCTGACCTTCCCGCACCGGCTTCGGTGTCTCGTGGGCGAGCCGTCGCTCCCCCACCGCCCCCACCGTCGCCAGCAGCACCGTCAGCCCCACCCCGCAGAGGATCGCCGTCGACGGGGCCACCACCTTGAGCAGCCCGCCCGCCAGGGCCCCGCTCGCCGCGTATCCGGCGCCGACGGCCGCGTACATCAGGGAGTAGCCGGCGGCGAGCGCGGACGGCGGCAGCAGCTGTCTGAGGGCCAGGTTCCTGGTGAGGCCCGCCGGGGCCTGGAGAAGACCGGCGGCGACCAGGGCCGCCGCGATGGCCGCGGTCCACGGCAGGACGGCGACGAGTGCGACGCCCGAGGCCACCGCGAGGACGAGGACGAGCGACTGCACGGGCAGCGAGCCCGGCCAGTCCCCCCGCAGCCCGTAGACGAACGCGCCGACCGCCGAGCCGATCGAGAACCCGGCGAGCAGCGGCCCCGCCCAGCCGATCCCGATCCCCCGCTGTTCGAGCAGGGCGGGCAGGATCAGCTCGGCGAGCGCCAGCAGGGTCAGTCCGGCGGCCCCCAGGACGTACACGGGCCAGGCCCGCAGCAGCGCCCGCCGCGCCGCCCCGCCGTCCTCCCCGGCCGCCGGCTGCTCCCATCCGACGGGCAGCAGCCGCAGCCCGGCGACGGCGAGCGCCATCGACACCGCCGAGAGCAGCAGCGGTACGGCGGGGTCGACGCCGAGCGCCAGCCCGGTGACGAGCGCGGGCGCGGCGGCCCAGATGCCGAAGGTGAGCACCGACTCCATGCTCATCGCCTGGGTGACGGCCCGTTCCGGGACCAGGCTGGTGAGGAGGGCCCGCAGCCCGCCGGGCACGGCGCCGGGCCCGGCGCCCGCGAACAGCGCGAGGACGGCGAGGAGCACCGGGTGCGCGCCCGGCAGGAGCCCGAGGCCCGCGAACCCGGCGGTGCCCACCGCGAGCCCGGCGGCGAGCTGCGGCCGGGCCCGCCCGGCGTTCATCCGCATGCCGAGGACGGGCGCGGCGACGATCTCGCCGATGACGTACGCGGCGGCGAGCGCCGCCCCCAGCGAGTAGCCCCCGGGCCGCTCCCGTACCAGGAACACGAGCGCGAGCGGCGCCATGGCGACGGGCAGCCTGCTGGTGACGGTGACGCCGGACCAGAAGAGCACGGAACGGGTGGCGAGCTCGCGGTAGGACATAGGCCAGGACCGTAACCGCCGTACGGCCCTGTGCCCAGCCGGTTCGCGGGGCGGCTCAGAAGGTGAGCACGCCCCGGGCGACCTTGCCCGCCTCGGCGTCCTCCACGGCCCGCGCGAACTCCTCCACGGGGTAGGTGGAGGTGACGAGTTCGTCGAGGAGGAGGCGTCCCGAGCGGTACAGCTCGGCGTAGAGCGCGATGTCCCGCTGGGGCCGGGAGGAGCCGTAGCGGCAGCCGAGGATCGACTTGTCCAGGAACATCGCGGCGGGCAGGAACGTCGCCTCCGCCTTGGGCGCCGTCATGCCGAGGAGGATCGCCTGCCCGTGCCGGTCCAGGAGGTCGACGGCGGTGCGGACGAGCCCGGTGTGGCCGACGCACTCGAAGACGTGGTCGGCACCGGTGGGCAGGATCCCCCGTACGCCGTCGGTGGAGTCCAGGAAGTGGGTGGCGCCGAAGCGGCGGGCCACCTCCTCCTTGTCCGGGTTGGTGTCCACGGCCACGATCGTGAGGGCGCCGGCGACCCGGGCGCCCTGGAGGACGTTGAGGCCGATGCCGCCGGTGCCGATGACGACGACGGTCTCGCCCCGGCCGACCTTCGCCCGGTTCAGTACGGCTCCGACGCCGGTGAGGACGCCGCAGCCCATGAGGGCGGCGGAGGTCAGCGGGATGTCCTCCGGGATCTTCACGGCCTGGACGGCCTTGACAACGGTCCGCTCGGCGAACGACGAGTTCGACGCGAACTGGTAGAGCGGCCGGCCGTCCCGTGAGAACGGCCGCCCCGGCATCCCGATGGCCTTGCGGCACATGGTGGGCCGCCCCCGGTCGCAGTCCGCGCAGGCGCCGCAGTTGGCGAGCGTGGACAGGGCGACGTGGTCTCCGGCGGCGACGTGCGTGACGCCGGGCCCGACGGCCTCGACGACCCCGGCGCCCTCGTGCCCGAGGACGACGGGCACGGGGAACGGGATGGTCCCGTCGACGACGGACAGATCGCTGTGGCAGAGCCCGGCGGCGGCCACCGCGACCAGCACCTCGCCGGGCCCGGGGTCCCGTATCTCCAGGTCGTCGACGACCTGGACCCGCTTTCCGTCGAAGACGACACCTCTCATGAGCCGTTCTCCTTGGCGGTGTTGGGGCGCTCGCCCGCCGCCGCGGCCCGCGCCATCTCCTCCAGACGGGCCAGCATGGGCATCGGGTCGACGCCCACCGTCCCCGGCAGGAAGTCCGCGATCCGCTCGGGGGTCCACGCGCCGCCCTCCGCGTATCCGGCCCGCAGTTCGCGGGGCTGCGCCCAGACCGCGATCTTGGGTCCGGCGATCGTGTAGACCTGGCCGGTGATCTTCTCCTCGCGGGCCCGCTCGGAGAGCAGGTAGACGACCAGGGCGGCCACGTCCTCGGGCTCCCCGATCTCGGCCAGTTCCATCGGGACGTTGGCCGACATCCGGGTCCGTGCCACCGGCGCCACCGCGTTCGCCGTGACCCCGTACTTGTGGAGGCCGAGCGCCGCCGACCGTACGAGCGAGATGATCCCGCCCTTGGCGGCCGAGTAGTTGGCCTGGGCGACGGACCCCTGGTGGTTGCCGCTGGTGAAGCCGATCAGCGTGCCCGCGCCCTGGCGGCGCATGACCGCCGAGGCCGCCCGGAAGACCGTGAACGTGCCCTTGAGGTGGGTCGCGACGACCGGGTCCCACTCCTCCTCGGACATGTTGAAGAGCATCCGCTCGCGCAGGATGCCCGCGACGCAGACGACGCCGTCGATGCGCCCGTACTCGGCGAGGGCGGTGTCGACGACCCGCTGCCCGCCCGCCATCGTCGAGATGTCGTCGGCGACCGCGACGGCCGAGCCGCCCGCCGCCTCGATCTCCTTCACCACCGAGAGGGCGATCTCGGAGGTCGGTTCCCCGCCCTCGATGGACACGCCGTAGTCGTTGACGACGACCTTCGCGCCCTCCGCCGCGCACGCGAGGGCGACGGCACGGCCGATGCCCCGCCCCGCCCCCGTCACGGCGACGACCTTGCCAGTCAAGAAGTTCCCCACGTCCGGCCCCTTCCCGCACTTTCTGACGGTCCGTTAGATTCGTTCGTCGTCAGGATTCTACGGTCCGTCAGATACCGGAAAACAAGACCCCGGAGGCCCCGATGTCTCTTCCCGCCGCATTCCACGAGATCGCCAAGCGCGTCAACAACTGGGGGCGCTGGGGCCAGGACGACGAGATCGGCACTCTCAACCTCGTCACGGACGAGGTCGTACGGGAGGCCGTCGCCACCGTCCGCACCGGCCACCGCGTCCCGCTCGCCGTCGACCTGAAACAGGACGGCGTCCAGACCGGCATGATCCCCGGCCGGGTCAACCCGCTCCACACGATGGTCCAGATCAACCAGGAGCTCTTCGGCCCCGGCACGGTCGCCACCAGCGACGACGTCGTGACCCTGGGCCTCCAGGCCGCCACCCACTGGGACGCGCTGACACACGCCTCGCACTCGGGCCGCATCTACAACGGCCGTCCCGCCGCCACCGTCACCCCGCACGGCGGAGCCGAGTTCAGCGGCATCCAGACCGCCCGCCACCTCGTCTCGCGCGGTGTTCTGCTCGACGTGGCCGCCGCGAAGGGCGTGGACCGGCTGCCGGGCGGCCACGCCGTCACCCCGGAGGACCTGGACGAGGCCGCGGAGTTCGGCGGGGTGACCGTAGGGGCCGGTGACATCGTGCTCGTACGGACCGGCCAGATCCAGCTGTACCTGGCCGGGGACCGGCACGGGTACGCGTTCCCCTCACCCGGACTCTCGGTCCGTACGCCGGAGTGGTTCCACGCGCGGGATGTCGCGGCGGTCGCCAACGACACCCTCACGTTCGAGATCTTCCCGCCGGAGATCGAGGACCTCTGGATGCCGGTTCACGCCCTCGACCTGGTCGAGATGGGGATGCTCCAGGGCCAGAACTGGAACCTGGAAGCACTGTCCACAGCCTGTGCACAGGAGCGGCGCTACGCCTTCCTGCTCTCGGCGATGCCGGAGCCCTTCGTGGGCGCCACGGGCACACCCGTGGCGCCGGTGGCCATCCTGTAGACGGCCGCCACGAAGGGTCAGCAGCGCACCCGGCCGTGGGGCAGGGAAGCCGCCGGCGGAGGCGCGGCCGGAGCCGACCGGTCCACCTCGCACCAGATGCTCTTGCCGACGCCCTCGGGCTGCCAGCCCCACCGGTCCGCGAGGCCGTCCACCAGCTCCAGGCCGCGCCCGTTGGTGTCGTCACCCTCGGCGTGCCGGGGCTTCGGCGGGCGGTCGCTCGCATCGGCCACCTCGACCCGCACCCCGCCCTCCGCCGCGAACAGCATCCGGAGCACGGCCGGGCAGCCGGTGTGCACCACGGCATTGGTCACGAGCTCGGAGATGAGCAGCACCAGCGTGTCCGCCAGCGACTCGTCCTCCCCTATGCCCGAGCCCGCGAGCCTCGACCGGGCCCACCTCCGGGCCCGACTCACCTCGGCCGGGTCGGGCCCGACCTCCAACTGAACCTGAAGCACCTGCACCGCTCACACCATCCGAACCGGCGGACACATCGCCTCGCGCCTCACAGCCATCGACGCCCTTACGGAACGTGATTCCCTTGTGAGACAGCATGGTTGACGTACAGTCACCGCAACAAGCGCTTCGGGCATATTCCAGCGCGAAGGAGTACGCGTGGTCCATACTGTGCGACGCGCGCTGCGGGGAGTCGAACAGGGGCGCGCGGGGCGCCTCCTCGGGGCGCGAGCGGCGCGCATTCCCGGGCCCGGAGTCACCTCAGGGGCGACACCGGGACGATCCGGGCCCACACGCACTCGCATCCCACGGAGCGTACCGGAGGCGGACGGCGACTCCGGGCCGTGACGACCGCGCCGAAGGACACAACCCGGTATCGACATTCCGTGACCCGGCGAACGCGGAGGGCTACCACAGCGTCACAGTCCCGCGGCCACCGCCTCCTCCGCCCGCGCGGCGGGCAGCCGCAGCTCGGCCCGCACCCAGGCCCGCTTGAGGTGCAGATGGACATCCGCCTCCCACGTGAAGCCCATCCCGCCGAGCACCTGGAGACAGTCCCTGGCGTTGCCGACGGCGGCAGTGTCGGCGAGCAGCTTGGCCCCGGCGATCTCGACGGGGTCGGCGGTGACGGAGGCGGCACGGACGGCGGCGCGGGCGAGTTCGGTACGGACGAGCATCCCCGCGCACAGGTGCTTGACGGCCTGGAAGGCCCCGATCGGCTGCCCGAACTGCTCCCGCTCGCGGGCGTACCCGACGGCCGCCTCCGTGGCCCACCCCGCGCTCCCGACCTGCTCGGCGGCGAGGAGCAGCGCGGCGACGAGCCGGCCGTCCCCACCCGCGAGGCGCCCGCCCTCTCCGTGCCTTCGCTCCCCCGGCACCCGGTGGAGCGGTGTCAGCGGGTCCACCGACCGCATCGGCACGGCGCCGTCCGCGTCCCCGATCACCACGTCGGCCTCGTCCAGCCAGGGGACGAGACCCTCGTCGGCCTCGGTGACGACGACGGTCCCCTCCGCCGCGCCCGGCACGGAACCGGCCGCGAGGTGCGTGGCCACCAGCGGGCCCGGCAGCAGGGCCCGGCCCGCCTCCTCGAAGACGAGCACCGCCTCCGGGAGGCCGAGCCCCACACCCCCGTCGTCCTCGGGCAGCCGCAGGGCGAAGAACCCGGCCTCGCCGAGTTCCCGCCACAGCTCCCGGTCCAGGGCGGGGGCGTCGACGGCGGCCCGGAGCGCCTCGCGGTCGAAGCGGCCTTCGAGGAGGTCCCGTACGCCCCTGCTGAGGGCCCGCTGGTCCTCGCTGAGTCGGAAGTCCACGGGGTCACCGGCCCTTCGGCAGGCCGAGGATGCGCTCGGCGACGATGTTGCGCTGGATCTGGGAGGTGCCGGCCGCGATCGTGTACGAGAGCGAGGACAGCCGGTCCAGGGTCCAGTCCCGGCCGAGGTCGAGCGCCTCGGGACCGAGGACCGCGGCGGCGGCTTCGTACAGCTCCTGGCGGGCGTGGGAGTAGTGCAGTTTGAAGACGGAGCCGCCGGCCCCGGGGACCCCGCCCGTCGCCTGGGCCTCGCTGACGTTGGCCTGGACGATCCGCCAGAGGGCCCGGAACTCGGCGGAGAGCCTGCCGAGCCCGCGGCGCAGGACGGGGTCGTCCCAGGTGCCGTTCTTCCGGGCGGTGCGGGCGAGTTCACCGAGCAGACGGCGGCAGGCGACGACCTCCCCGACGAACGCGGTGCCGCGCTCGAAGGAGAGGGTCACCATGGTGACCCGCCAGCCGTCGTTCTCCTCGCCCACCCGGTTCCCGACGGGCACGCGGACCTCGTCGAGGAAGACCTCGGCGAACTCCGTCGACCCGGCGAGGGTCCGCAGCGGCCGTACGGTGATGCCGGGGGCGTCCATGGGCATCGCGAGCCAGGTGATGCCCTTGTGCTTGGAGGCCGCCCCCGGGTCCGTACGGACAAGCAGCTCGCACCAGTCGGCGACCTCGGCGTGCGAGGTCCAGATCTTCTGGCCGCTGATGACGTACTCGTCCCCGTCCCGTACCGCCCGGGTGCGGAGCGAGGCGAGGTCGGAGCCGGCGCCGGGCTCGCTGAAGCCCTGGCACCAGACCTCGTCCCCGCGCAGCACGGGCGGCAGCCAGCGGGCGCGCTGTTCGGGCGTGCCCTCGGCGGCGACGGTCGGGCCCGCGTGGAGGAGTCCGACGAAGTTGGCACCGACGTAGGGCGCACCGGCGAGTTCGGTCTCCTCCAGGAAGATGAGCCGCTGGGTCGGGGAGGCGTCCCAGTGGACGTCGGCGTATCCGGCGTCGTACAGCCTGCGCTGCCAGCCGCAGTCGTAGGCGCGGCGGGCCGGCCAGTCGAGCGGGTCGGGCCGTTCGGGCAGGCCGGGGAGGGTGGCGGCGAGCCATTCCCGCAGCCCGGCCCGGTAGGCCTCCTCCTCGTCGGTGCAGGAGAGGTCCATCAGACGGTGCCCCGGCCCCGGTCGAAGTCGAGGTCGAGCATGCGGATGGCGTTGCCGCGCATGAGCTTGTAGACCGTCTCGTCGTCGAGGCCCCGGACGTGGTCGAGGGCGACCTCCTTGGTGTGCGGGAAGGTCGAGTCGACGTGCGGGTAGTCGGTCTCGAAGGTGGCGTTGTCCCGGCCGACGACGTCGAGCGAGGCGATGCCGTGCTTGTCGCGGAAGAAGCAGCAGAAGATCTGCCGGTAGTAGTAGGTGGACGGCGGTTCGGGGATGAGGTCGCGGACGCCGCCCCAGGCGCGGTGCTCCTCCCAGACGTCGTCGGCGCGTTCGAGGGCGTAGGGGATCCAGCCCATCTGGCCCTCGCTGTAGGCGAGCTTGAGCCGGGGGAACTTCACGAGGACCCCGCTGAAGAGGAAGTCCATCATCGAGGCCATGGCGTTGTTGAAGCTCAGCGAGGCCTGGACGGCGGGCGGGGCGTCGGGGGAGGCGGCGGGCATCTGGCTGCTGGAGCCGATGTGCATGTTCACCACCGTCCCGGTCTCCTGGCAGACCGCGAAGAACGGGTCCCAGTAGCCGGAGTGGATCGACGGCAGTCCGAGGTGGGTGGGGATCTCGGAGAAGGTGACGGCCCTGACGCCCCGGGCGGCGTTGCGCCGGATCTCGGCCACGGCCAGGTCGATGTCCCAGAGCGGGATGATGCAGAGCGGGATCAGCCGGCCGCCGCTGCCGCCGCACCACTCCTCGACCATCCAGTCGTTGTAGGCGCGGACGCAGGCGAGGGCGACCTCCTTGTCGTGGGCCTCGGCGAAGGTCTGCCCGCAGAAGCGGGGGAAGGTGGGGAAGCAGAGGGAGGCCTCGACGTGGTTGAGGTCCATGTCCTTCAGCCGGGCGACCGGGTCCCAGCACCCGCGCCGCATCTCCTCGCGGGTGATCCCCTCCAGGGTCATCTCGTCGCGGTCGAAGCCGACGGCGGCGATGTTGCGCTTGTACGGGAACTTGAGGTCCTCGTAGATCCACCAGTCGGTGGGCGGTCCGTCGGGGTCCATCGTGATCTGGTACTTCCCGGCGACGTAGGCGAGCTCCCCGATGCCGGCGGTGAGCGGCCGGGGCCCCCGGTCCCGGTACTTCTTCGGGAGCCAGGTGTCGAAGAGGTGGGCGGGCTCGATCACGTGGTCGTCGACGCTGATGATGCGGGGCAGTTCCGTCATGACCCCTCCATGTCTCTCATGGCGCTTTCTGATGGACCGTCAGATCTGACGGGATCAGGCTAGCCCCGCACCCCTGGACCGACAAGCGCCGGACCTCTACGCTCACCGCACGATCTGACGGAACGTCAGCCAAGAGGAGTACGGTCATGGATCAGACCGCGCACGCCCTGGGCGAGTCCGGCACGCTCTGGGAACTCGTCGAACGCCGCGCCGCCCTCACGCCCGACCTGCCCGTCCTCCTCCAGGGCGACCGGGTGCTCACCTTCGGCGGGCTCCGGGACCGGGCCGAGCGCTGCGCCGCCGGGCTGTACGCCATGGGGGTGCGGCCGGGGACGGTCGTCGCCTGGCAGCTGCCCACCCGCATCGAGACCGCCGTGCTCTCCTTCGCGCTCGCCCGCGTCGGAGCCGTACAGACGCCCGTGATCCCCTTCTACCGGGACAAGGAGGTCGGCTTCGCGCTGCGCGAGTCCAAGGCCGAGTTCTTCGCCGTCCCCGGCGTCTGGCGCGGCTTCGACCACACCGGGATGGCCCGGCGGCTCGGCGCGCGCGGGATCTTCGAGGCCTACGACGACCTGCCCGACGGCGACCCGGCCGTGCTGCCCCCGCCGCCCGCCTCCGGGACCGACGTCCGCTGGATCTACTGGACCTCCGGCACGACCTCCGACCCCAAGGGCGTCCTGCACACCGACCGTTCCCTGCTCGCCGGCGGCTCCTGCCTCGCCCACGCGCTGCGGCTCACCGCCGAGGACGTCGGCTCGATGGCCTTCCCGTACGCGCACATCGCCGGGCCCGACTACACCGTGATGCTGCTGCTGTACGGGTTCCCGGCCGTCATGTTCGAGCAGTTCGCGCTGCCCGACGCCCTCGGCGAGTACCGGCGGCACGGAGTGACCGTGGCCGGCGGCTCCACCGCCTTCTACGCGATGTTCCTCGCCCAGCAGCGCGAACACCCGGACGAACCCGTCATCCCCACCCTCAGGCTGCTCGCGGGTGGCGGCGCGCCCAAGCCCCCGGAGATCTACCACGCCGTACGCAAGGAGCTGGGCTGCCAGCTCACCCACGGGTACGGCATGACCGAGGTCCCCATGATCACCATGGGCGACCCGGACGACACCACCGAGAACCTCGCGACCACCGAGGGACGCCCGCCCGCCGGCATGGAGATACGGATCACCTCCACCGGAGAGGTCCGGCTGCGCGGCGAGGCCGTCTGCCGGGGCTATCTCGACCCGGCGCAGACCGCCGCCGCCTTCGACGAGGACGGCTTCCTCATCACCGGCGACGTCGGGCACCTCACCCCGAGCGGCCACCTCGTCCTCACCGGTCGCATCAAGGACATCATCATCCGCAAGGGCGAGAACATCTCGGCCAAGGAGATCGAGGACCTCCTCCACGAGCACCCCGGAGTCGGCGACGCCGCCGTCATCGGCCTCCCGGACACCGCACGTGGCGAACGCGTCTGCGCCGTCGTCGAACAGCCGCCCGGCGCCGAACCGCTGACCCTCCCGGCGCTGACGGCCTTCCTCCGGGAGGCCGGCCTGTCCGTCCACAAGCTGCCGGAACAGCTGGAGGTGGTGGACGCGCTCCCCCGCAACGAGACGCTGCGCAAGGTCCTCAAGTACCGGCTGAGGGAGCAGTTCGGCCCGCGGCCGTAGGAGCCGTGGAGGGCGGGGCCGCTGCGGTCAGTTCGCGGTCGCGCCCGCCGCGGCGCCCGCTCCGGCGACCGCCGCCGGCACGTCCTCGTACACCTCGAAGAGGCGGCGGACGCCGAGCGCTGCCAGCACCCGGCCGACATGGCCCTCCCGGTCCTCCGGGAGGATCAGCCGGAGCCGGCCGCCGCAGGAGCGGAGCAGCCGGCGGGCCGCGATCAGGACGCCGACCCCGCTGGAATCGCAGAACCGCACGGCGGACAGGTCGATCACCAGGTCGTGGCGGCCACCCGCCACGGCGTCGTGGACCCTCCTGCGTATCCGCGGGGAGGTGATCAGGTCCATCTCTCCGCGCACCTGGAACACCGTCCAGGAGTCGTACTCGTCCTCGTCGACCTCGATCGTCGTCACGCCCGCCGCCTGCCCCGCCGGGAACGGACGAAACCCCCGGACCGGTGGATGACGCTTTCCTTACCATCAGGGGCCGCGTCAAGAGCGCACTTGCGGCAAACAGGCGTGCGTTCCCGGCGCGGCCCACTACGTTGGAGGAGAACCGGGAAGCCGACGGGGATGCCGGGAGGGGCGGAGGACCGGATGGCGAGGGACACACCACCGCGCTGGGACCGCAGGATGCAGCAGCGGCTGGCGCGCGGCGAGGCCGCCGCGCTCGGCGAGCTGTACGACCGGTTCGCCGCCCTGGTGCACAGCCTCGCCCACCGGGTCCTCGACGACGACGACGCGGCCGACCAGATCACCCGCGAGGTCTTCGGCTACATCTGGGAGAACCCCGACGCCTACGACCCCAAGCAGGGCAACCTGCGCTCGTGGGTCGCCAAGCTGACCCAGCGGCAGGCCGTCCACCGCCTCCGGCAGAACGAGGCCACGGCGTACGCGGAGACCGGAATCGGATCCGCCGAGGAACTGGAACAGAAGGTCCGGCGGGCAGTCGTCGCCGCCCGCGCCGACTACATCGTCACCTCCATGCCGAGACCGCTCCGGGCCGCGCTGGAACTGGCGTACTTCCAGCGCCGGGACTACCGGCAGACCGCCGCCGACCTCGGCGTCACCGAGGACGAGGCCCGGCGGCGCCTCCGCCTCGGCCTCCAGCTGCTCTCCTCGGCCCACACCCGCCCCGCCGAGGGCGGAGCGCCGCCCGGCTACGGACGGGCGCTGTGACCGGGGCGAACGACGACGCGGACGACGTCGCACGCGCCCCCTGGATACCGGGCCCGCGCCCGGCGGCCGACGACCACGCGGACCTGACGGCGGAGGCGGCGTACGGGGACGGACCGCGACAACCGGAATCTCCACCGGAACCCGAGGTGCCCGTGCTCAGCCATGGAGTGCTCAAGTCCCTGCTCGGGGCCTGGGCGCTTTCGGCGTGTTCGCTCGGGGAGACGCAGGCCGTCGAGGACCACCTCACCGCGTGCGCGCCCTGCGCCGACGAGGCCCTGCGGCTCCGCGACGCCGTGGCGCTGCTCCACGAGGACCGCGACCTGGACCTCGACCCGCTGCTGCGCTCCCGGGTCCTGGAGAACTGCCTCGGCCGCCGCCCGGCCCGTATCCCCGTCCCCGACTGGGTCACCCCGTACGACGCCGAGACCGCGCGGCTCGACGCGCTGCTGCGGGACATCGGCGAGTCCGAGTGGCACGCCCCGGTCCGGCTCAAGTGGTACGAGGAGGACCGGCTGGTCCGCCGGAAGGCGACCGTCGCCGGGGTCATCGGCCACCTCCTCGCCGTCGACGGACTGGTCGGGGCGGCGCTCGGACTCGACGACCCGCTGGGCGCCGGCACCCCCGAGCTGTCGCCGACGGAGCGCACCGAGGCGCCTTCTGGTCGGGCCTCGACCGGCCCGCGAACCGGTCCCTGCGGGGTCCCTGGCGGGAGCAGAGCCACCACCTGATCCGCACGGTCTCGTTCGCGGGCCGGGGCGTGGCGGACCTGACCGTCACCTACAAGGACTTCGCGCTGCCGCTGCGCGACTCGCTCCTGGAGCGGGCCTTCGAGTGCTGGGTGCACGCGGAAGACATCGCGAACGCGGTGGCCTACCCCTACGCCCCGCCCAGCGGCGCGCATCTGCACGGCATGATCGACCTGGCGGCGCGGCTGCTCCCGGCGGCCCTGGCCGGCCGCCGCCGCACCGGCCTCGCGGCCCCGGCCCGGCAGCTCGTCGCGGCGGGCGCGCCGGGCCGCTCGCTCCATCTGGAGGTGGAGGGCGCGGGCGGTGGCCACTGGTACATCGCGCTGGACTCCCCGGCGGCGGTCGGTTCGCCGGACCGGGCGGTGGCTCAGGTGGCGATGGACGGGGTGGAGTTCTGCCAGCTGGTGGCGGGCCACATCTCGCCGGAGGAAGCGGCGGCGGGCCAGGACGGCGACCGCGAGGCGATCAGGGACGTCCTCTTCGCGGCGGCCTCCCTGAGCCGGCTGTAGGCAGCCGGCCCACGGCCCCGGGGGCGCCCCGGGGCGGTGCGGCTCGGCTACGCGAAGACGACCGTGCGACGGCCGTTCAGGAGGATGCGGCGCTCCGCGTGCCACTTCACCGCGCGGGCCAGCGCCTGGCACTCCACGTCCCGGCCGATCGCGACCAGCTGGTCCGGGGTGACCTCGTGCCCGACCCGCTCGACCTCCTGCTCGATGATCGGGCCCTCGTCGAGGTCGGCCGTCACGTAGTGGGCGGTCGCGCCGATCAGCTTCACCCCGCGCGCGTGCGCCTGGTGGTAGGGCTTGGCGCCCTTGAAGCTGGGGAGGAAGGAGTGGTGGATGTTGATGATCCGCCCGGAGAGCTGCTTGCAGAGGTCGTCGGAGAGGACCTGCATGTAGCGTGCGAGGACGACCAGTTCGACGTCCTGCTCACGGACCAGGTCGAGCAGCTCGGCCTCCGCCTCGGCCTTGGTGTCCTTGGTGACGGGGATGTGCCGGAAGGGCAGCCCGTACGAGCCGACGAGGGCCTCGAAGTCGGTGTGGTTGGAGACGACGGCGACGATCTCCACCGGCAGCGCGCCGATCCGGGAGCGGAACAGCAGGTCGTTCAGGCAGTGGCCGAACTTCGACACCATGAGGACGACCCTCATGCGCTCGTCGGCGCGGTTGATCCGCCAGTCCATCACGAAGGAGTCGCCGACGGCGGCGAAGCTGGCCCGCAGCTTGTCGACGTTCACGGGGGCCTCGGCCGAGAAGTGGACCCTCATGAAGAAGAGTCCGGTGTCGCGGTCTCCGAACTGCTGGCTGTCCTCGATGTTGCACCCGGTGATGAAGAGGTAGCTCGACACGGCGTGCACGATGCCCTGCTTGTCCGGGCACGAGAGGGTGAGGACGTACTGGTCGGTCATCCCGTCAGCCTGCCACACCCGGGCCTCCCGGCGGCCCACCGTCCGTCAGACGGAACGGCCCACCGGCGGCTCAGGCCCCGGTCATGATGTGCAGCACGTCCAGCGAGCACGGAGGCGTGTCCGGGTCCTCGCCGTCCGCCCGCGCCAGGTGGACGTGGGCCTCGCGGGCGGCCCGTACGGCCTCGGGCCAGCCGGGGTGCTGGAGGTAGGCGGAGACGGGGGCGTCCGGGCCCACCTGGTGCATGATGCGGAGCACCCGGAGGACGGCGACGTCGACGAGGGCGGCCTCGGCGGTGTCGCGGAAGATCGAGCCCACGTACTTCTCGGCGGACCAGTTGTCGAGCCAGGTGTCCTCGACCAGGCGGTAGACGGCGTCGGTGACGTCGCCGTACCCGTCCAGGCCGGCCAGCCAGGTCGTCTCGTGGAACCCGGGGTCGGAGAGCATGTGCAGCGCCGAGCGCGCGTTGCTGCGCCAGCGCCACCACGGCATGTCGTTGAGCGGCATGCCGCCCATGGTGGAGGAGCGACGGCCACGACGGGAAGAGTTCACCGAACCGGAGACTGGACTGGACACGTTTCGATCGTACGTTCCCCTGTCCGGTAACCGGAGTCGCCCCCTCGCAGCCCCCGCAATTCACCTTGACGTCACCCACCGTTGAACCGTGCTCACTCCCGCGTTACCCGCGAGGCGGAAACGTGCACATCCATGACCGGTAGGCGACTGACCTCACTCCTCGCGTACGTCACGACCGCGGCGGCCGGAGCCTCGATGCTCACCGGGTGCGGCGTGCTCCCCGGGGCCACGGGGGGCTCCAGGGAGCCCGTCACCGTGATGACCTGGGCCCCCGACCAGACCCGCGCGACCAACATGCCCGGAATGCCCGCGATGGCGCAGACCTACGCCCGCTGGATCAACTCCCAGGGCGGGATCGACGGGCACGAACTGCGCGTCCTCACCTGCAACGAGCACAACACCCCCTCGGGCGCCGCGGCCTGCGCCCGCCGGGCCGTCCACGAGAACGCGGTCGCGGTCGTCGGCTCGTACAGCCAGAACGGCCGCGCCTTCATGGCCCCGCTCGAAGCCGCGGAGATCCCGTACATCGGCGGCTACGGCATTTCGGAGGACGAGTTCACGAGCCCGCTCTCCTACCCCGTCAACGGCGGGCAGGCCTCGCTCATCGCCGGGCACGGCATGCAGCTCGCCGAGTCCTGCCGGACGGTCTCACTCGTCCGCCCCGACACCCTCGCCGGGGACAAACTGCCTGAACTGCTCAACTCGGGCCTCCGCAAGGCGAGCCACCGCAGCGCCGTCGACATCCCGGCCGTCGAGGACGCCGCCGAGTACACCGCACAGGCCGACCGGGCCCGCGAGAAGGCCGGGGACAGGAACGGCTGCGTCACCGCCGTGCTCGGCGAGCGCACCCAGACCTTCTTCGACTCCTTCCGCCGCCTCCCCGAGCAGGAGGGCGGCGAAGGCGGCAAGCGGGACTCCGTACGGATCTCCTCGGTGCTCGGCAGCGTCGGCCAGCCCGTGATCGACCGCACCGGAGGCGCGCACAGCCCCTTCGAGGGCGCCTTCGTCACCGGCTGGTACCCGGAGGCCGGCGACAAGAGCTGGGCGCCGATGCGCGAGGTCATCCAGGCGCACGCCTTCGCCGACAACCGGGTCGACCCGTCCGACGCGGGCGTGCAGACCACCTGGATCGCCTACACGGTCCTCAAGGAGGTCGTCGAGTCACTCGGCACCGACCGGGTCACCGCCGCGCAGATCACCCACGCCCTCGACCGGGGCGAGCGGATCGACACCGGCGGCCTGACCCCCAGCCTGCGCTGGAAGTACGAGGACCTGCTCGGCGCCCCCGGATTCCCCCGGATCGTCAACCACGAGGTGACCTTCCAGGTGGTCCGCAAGGGCCGGCTCGTGGCCCAGCGGCCCGGCTTCGTCGACGTCGGCGCGACGGTCCTCAGCGCGCCCTGAGCGCCGCCCCCCGAGGGCCTACAGCTGGGTGTACGTCCGCTTCTCCAGGCCGTACTTCGTGGCGGTCGGGTTCCACAGCCCGGCCGCCTGCTTCTTCGCCGCGGTGGCCTCGTCGCTCTTCTGCGTCGCCGCGACCGTCTGGTTCGTCGACCGGGCCTTGCCGCCCTTGCAGGCCTTCTTGGCCTTCATCTGGTCGGCCCAGGCCGCGTAGTGGTCGTCGGCGGCGGCCGAGGCCTGCCAGGCCTTGGTCAGGGCGGCGGTCAGCGCCGGGCTGTCCGGGATCTTGTCGACACCGAGCGTCTGGAGCCGGGCCACCAGGCCCCGGCGCTGCTCGGCGGCCCCGCGCAGGTCACCGGCCGCCTTGTCGAGGTTCTTGCACTGCTTGATCAGCTCGACCGAGCTGATCACCGTGTCACGACTGCTGCTGCTGTCCGCGAGCAGCTTGCTCAGCTCCCGCGCCTGCGGCTCCGCCGGGTCGGCGGGCTTCTCCGTGGGCGCCTGGGTGGGCGGCGCGGCGGAGCCGGTGGCCACGTTCTGGGTGTCCTTGCCGGGCTTCTTCCCGTCGTCGTCCCCGCCGCTGAGGAGCGCTCCGGCACCGAGGCCGATGACCGCGCAGCCGACGACGACGGCGGCGATCAGCGCGACCGGCGACTTGCGGCGCGGGGGCTCGGGGTCGCCGCCGTCGTCGTAGTACGCGTCCTGGTAGGCGTACTGCTGCGGGGGCGGCCCCTGGTGCTGCTGCGGCTGCTGGTGCTGCTGCTGCTGGTACGGAGCGGGCGCGGGCGGCTGCTGGTACGCCTGCGTGCGCGGCTGCTGCGGGACCTGCGGCGACTCCGTACGGAAGAGGTTGTCGAACTCGGCGGGCGGCTGCCGCTCACCGGGCGCCTGCGGCGGTACGGGCGCGATGTACTGCGTCGCGTCGGAGGCGCCGGCGGGCCCGGGGCCCTGCGCCTGGAGCGATCCGGCGCCCAGGAACTGGGTCGAGGCGCCCCCGCCCTGCTGCTGCGGCACGGGCGCGATGTGCTGGGTGGCCTGCATGTCGCCGGCGGCCGGCGGCGGATACCCGTACCCGGGCTGCTGCGGGGCCTGCACCGGCGGCATTCCGCCCTGAAAACCGGGCATCCCGCCCGGCACCGGGGGGATGTGCTGGGTCGCCTGCATGTCGCCGCCGCCCTGGGCCCCCGGGCCCGGGTAGCCGTAACCGGGCCGCGGCGGGGCGCCCTGCGGCGGGACCGGCGGCAGGTACTGCGTCGACTGCATGTCAGCGGCGCCGCCCGGAGGTGCCTCCGGAGGCAGCGGCTGCGCGGGCGGCAGCGGCTGCCCGCCCGGCTGGCCGGCGGCGGGACCCCAGGCGCCGTCCCACGGCTGTGCTCCCCCGTGGGCGTCGTGCGCCGGGGGCACCGCCGGGTACTGCTGCTCCGGACCCTGTCCGTTCTGCGTCACCGGGACTCCTACTGATGGACCTACGGAATCGTCGGCTCACGCTACCGGGTGCGCGCCGGGCTCCGCACACACGTGTGAGCCCGGTTACACAACCTTCTTTCACGATCCCGCCCCCACCAGGGACTACGCCGCGTACAGCTCCATCCGCGCCCCGAACTCCCGTACCACCGCCTCCCCCGCGTAGGGCTCCAGCCGCCCCCTCAGATCGTCCAGATACTCCAGGCCCCGCGACGACCGCAGCGTGCCCAGGAGTTCGAGCGCCCGCGCCCCCGTCCGGCAGGCCTGCTCGACCTCCCGCTGCTGCACCTGCGCCGAGGCCAGCAGGGCCAGACCGATCGCCCGGCGCCGGGCCCGCGTCGCCGGATGGCCCGCGACCGACTCCTCCGCCGCCCGCGCCGCCGCCACCGGCTGCCCCAGATCCCGGTAGCAGTGCGCCAGTTCGTCCGACAGATACGCGCCGTCGAAGTGCGCGATCCACGCCGGGTCGTCGCCCGCCTCCGGATCCGCCCGCTCCAGCGCCCGCACCGCCCGCCCGGCGGCCTCCTCGAAGGCGCGGACGTCCCCGAGCAGCGCGTGCCCGCGCGCCTCGGCCGCGAAGAACATCGCCTCCGCCCTCGGCGGCACCTTCCCCCGCGCCCCCTCCTGCGCGGCCCGCGCCAACTGGGCGATCTCCCGGGGGTTCCCGAGCTGCGCGGCGAGGTGGCTCATCGAGGCGGCCAGGACGTACCCGCCATAGCCCCGGTCGCCCGCCGCCTGCGCGAGCCTCAGCGCCTGGATGTAGTACCGCTGCGCGAGCCCCGGTTCGCCCGTGTCCACCGCCATGTACCCGGCGAGTTCGGTGAGTCGGGCGACCGCCGCGAACAACTGCCGCCCGACCGCCTCCCGGTACGAGCCCGACAGCATCCCCGACACCACGCTGTTGAGGTAGTGGACGACCACCGGCCGCACATGCCCGCTGCCGAACCGCCGGTCGAGGTCGACGAGCGCGCCCGTCATCTCCCGTACGGCCGCCACGTCCGCGACCCCGACGCGCGCCCCCGCCTGCCGGGCCACGTGCGGGTCCGGCCCCGTGATCAGCCAGTCCCTGCTGGGCTCGACGAGCGCCGAGGCCGCCACCGTCGAGCCGGCCAGGAAGTCGCGCCGCCCCACGTCGCTGCGCCACAGCTCACAGACCTGCTCGATCGCCCCCGGCACGGTCGGCGCGAACTGGAGGCCCACCCCGGCGGCGAGATTCCGCCCGTTGGCCATGCCCACCTCGTCGATCGTGACCGTGCGGCCCAGCTTGCGGCCCAGGGCCTCGGCGATGACCCCCGGCGCCCGGCCGCGCGGCTGCTGCCCGCGCAGCCAGCGGGCCACCGAAGTCTTGTCGTACCGCAGATCGAGACCGCGCTCCGAGCCGACCATGTTGACCCTGCGGGCGAGACCGGCGTTGGAACAGCCCGCCTCCTGAATGAGCGCCTGGAGCCGTTCGTTGAGCTGGCGCGGAACGAGTGGCCTGGCTGCCATGAGTACCCCCTGAGGCCGTGCGGTGATCACAAGAGGAGTGATCACTGCCCGGTGGATATCCGGTCAATGCCGATGTGAACACGCGAAACCGGACACGTCGGCCGCGATCCCGCCGACGCCCCCACCTCTGCGTACCCACCCCCGCTCCCCGGCCCCCCGCGCGCCCCCGCCCGTGCTCCGATGCGCCCCGCATGCAGGATCGATGCGTCACACCGCCGTACCCCCCGCCCGTAACCCCGGGTCACGCGGGAAGTTGTGTTCACCGTGGAAGAGACCATGGGAGTCACGGAAGCCGCGCAGATCCCCCAGCAGCGAGGCGAGCAGCTGCTGGACAGTGCCGTGCGGTACGCGGAAGAGCGGCACTGGGACGTGTTTCCCGGGACCTGGCTGGAAGCCGTCGAGGGCAGGGAGCGATGCTCCTGCGGCGCGGACGCGTGCGCCGTGCCCGGCGCCCACGCCGTCAGGCCCGACTGGTCCACCCAGGCGACCGGCAGCGGGGTCGGGGCCCGGCGCATGTGGTCGAAGCAGCCGAAGGCGTCGATCCTGCTCCCGACCGGCCGCACCTTCGACGCGATCGAGGTGCCCGAGTCCGCCGGATTCCTCGCGCTCGCCCGCATGGAGCGCATGGAGCTGACGCTCGGCCCGGTCACCTGCACCCCGGACCGCCGCATGTACTTCTTCGTCCTGCCGGGCGCCGCCACCAAGGTCCCCGACCTGGTCCGCAGGCTGGGCTGGGTCCCGGCCGCCATCGACCTCACCACGCGCGGAGAGGGCCACTACGTCGCCGCCCCGCCCACCCGCGTCGGCGGCTGCGGCGCCGTGCAGTGGGCCCGCCGCCCCACCCCGGCGAACCGCTGGCTCCCCGACGCGGAGGAACTGATCAGCGCCCTCGCGTACGCGTGCGGCCGGGAGGCGGCGGAGGCCCGGGGCCGCACTCCGTGACCCCGGGGGTACGAGGCTCCGCAGGTCGTCACCCCGGAGCTACGAGGCTCCGCACGTCGTGACCCTAGGGGCCGCGAAGACCTCACCCGTAGGGTTGCCCACGTACACACGGGGACGACCGAGGGGTTGACGGAACATGCCTGACCAGGCATTTGACGGAGCGTACGAGAAGGCGGGCGCGGCGCCGGGCGACGGTGCGGTGCCCGCCGTCCGCGTCGAGGGGCTGTGGAAGCGCTTCGGTCAGCAGATCGCGGTGAACGGGGTCGATCTCGTCCTGCCGGCGGGCAAGTTCATCGGGCTCGTGGGCCCCAACGGCGCCGGCAAGACCACCACTCTCTCCATGATCACCGGCCTGCTCCGGCCGGACCACGGCCGCATCCTGGTCGCCGGGCACGACGTGTGGGCCGACCCGGAGTCGGTCGCCCAGGTCAAGGCCCGGATCGGCATCCTGCCCGAGGGCCTGCGGCTCTTCGAGCGCCTCTCCGGCCGTGAACTCCTCGCGTACAGCGGCCGGCTGCGGGGGCTGCCCGGCGCCGAGGTCGACAAGCGTGCCGCGCAGCTCCTCGACGTGCTCGACCTGACCGGCTCGCAGAACAAGCTGGTCGTCGACTACTCCACCGGCATGCGGAAGAAGATCGGGCTCGCGGCGGCGCTGCTCCACAACCCCGAGGTGCTCTTCCTCGACGAGCCCTTCGAGGGCGTCGACCCGGTCTCGGCCCAGACCATCCGGGGCGTCCTGGAGCGGTACACCTCCTCCGGTGCGACCGTCGTCTTCTCCAGCCACGTCATGGAGCTGGTCGAGTCGCTCTGCGACTGGGTCGCCGTGATGGCGGCGGGGCAGATCCGGGCGCAGGGTCCGCTCGACGTGGTGCGGGGCTCGGCGCCGTCGCTCCAGGCGGCGTTCCTGGAACTGGTCGGCGCGAACGGCCGCGAGGCGGCCGGGGACTCGCTGGACTGGCTGGGCGGCGGGCGCGGGGCTGACGGTGGGTCCGGGGCCGCTGGTGGTTCGGGTGCTTCTGGTGGTTCGGGTGCTCCTGGGGGCTCGGGTGCTCCTGGGGGCTCGGGTGCTTCTGGAGGCTCGGGTGCTTCTGGAGGCTCGGGTGCTTCTGGAGGCTCGGGTGCTTCTGGAGGGGCTCAGTGATGAGTGCCGTCACCCAGACCACCACCTCGGCCGGGGCCGGTTCCGCCCCCTCGCTCACCTCCGTCTTCGTACGGCTCAAGCTGGCACTGCTGCGCAACGGGCTGCGGCAGTCGGGCGGACGGACCGCCGCCTACATCGCCTCGGCCGTCTTCGGTGCCTTCTTCGCCGCCCTGATGGTGCTGGCCTTCGTCCTGCTGCGCGGCAGCGCCGACGCCGACACCGTCGCGGTCCTCCTCACCGGGGCGCTCGCGCTCTCCTGGACGGTGATGCCGCTGTTCATCCCGAGCGGCGACGAGACGCTCGACCCCTCGCGGCTCGTGATGCTGCCGCTGCGGCCCCAGCCGCTCGTCCGGGCCCTGCTTGTGGCCTCGCTCGTCGGCATCGGCCCCTTCCTCACCCTGCTCCTGACGTTCGGCGCCGCGCTGTCCGTCGCCCACGGCGCCGCCGCGACCGTCGTCGCCGTCCTCGCCGTACCCCTGGTGACCGTCACGTGCGTGGCGCTGTCGCGGGCGGTGGCCGCCGCCAACATCCGGCTCCTGACCTCCCGCAAGGGCCGCGACCTGGCGCTGCTGAGCGGTCTGGTGATCGCGGTCGGCATCCAGTTCGTGAACTTCGGGGTCCAGCGCCTCAACCGGGCCGGCAGCCTCAGCTCGCTCGAACCGGCCGCGACCGTCGTCGGCTGGCTGCCGCCGGCCGCCGGGATCGGCGCGGTGGACGCGGCGAGCAAGGGCGACCACCTGGTGGCGGCGGTACGGCTGCTGCTCACGGCGGCCACCCTGGCGGCGCTGGCGTACTGGTGGCGGCGGAGCCTGGTGCGGCTGATGGTCGAGCCGGACGGTTCCACGATCGGCGCCGCTCCCGACAGCGGGCGGGAGAAGGCCGCCGGGTCGGGGCTGCTCGGCCGCCTCCTGCCGGAGGGCCGTACGGGCGCGGTCATGGAGCGCAGCCTGCGGTACATCTGGCGCGACCCGAAGACCAAGGCGGCGTGGGTGACCTCGCTCGCCATCGGTCTGATCGTCCCGCTGTTCAACGCCTTCCAGGGCAGTGGCTCGATCTACTTCGCGTGCTTCGCCTCCGGCATGCTCGGCATCCAGATGTACAACCAGTTCGGGCAGGACACCTCGGCGTTCTGGATGGTCGCGCAGACCCTCTCGACGAGCGCCGACGCGTACGCCGAACTCCGGGCACGGGCGCTCGCCCTGCTGATGATCACGCTGCCGTTCACGACGCTCGTCACCGCGGTGACGGCCGGTGTCCTCGGGCAGTGGTCGCAGTTCCCGGAGGCGCTGGGCCTGGCGTTCGCGCTGCTCGGCGCGATGCTGGCGTCGGGCGCGGTGGCGTCGGCGAGCCTCCCGTACTCGATCCCCCAGGACAGCGGCTACAAGAACGTGGTGCCGGGGCAGGGCGGTCTCGCCTGGATGTCGATCCTCGGCGGCATGGTCGCGGCGACGGTCCTCTGCGCGCCGCTGATCGCCGCGACGATCTATCTGCACGTCTCCGACCAGGGG
Source organism: Streptomyces sp. NPDC001728 (assembly GCF_040297565.1). Lineage (NCBI taxonomy): Bacteria > Bacillati > Actinomycetota > Actinomycetes > Kitasatosporales > Streptomycetaceae > Streptomyces > Streptomyces sp. NPDC001728. The sequence continues at coordinate 137,771 of NZ_JBEOZK010000011.1, read as the reverse complement.
TCCCTGCTGTGGCTGGTGCTCCCGGTCGGCGCGCTGTACGGCGCGCTGCTCTCCTGGGCGGGCCTGAAGGCGGCGGCCCCGCGCACGGCGCGACGGCTGCCGGAGATCCTGGCGGCGGTCAGCAAGGGCTGAGCCCGCACGACGACGGGGCCCGGGTCGGTCGTACGTCCCGGGGCCCGGGTCGGTCGTACACCCCCGGGGCCCGGGACGGTCCGCCGAGCGCGACGGAAGGGACTTCCGGCGCAAGGCCCGCGCCCGCTGATCAGCCGGAAGGTGACCTGCGTCTCCCATCGCCCGCACCCGCCTCCGGCCCGCCGAATCCCCTTGCCGACAGCGATCGCCGCGTACGATCCTCGCCGCATGGACCTCCTCACCGAACCCAGGCCCGTGATCGCCCTCGACGACGACCTCACCCTGCGCGCGTTCGACGCCGGGGCGGACCTTCCCGAGTTCTTCCGGGTCATCGAGGAGTCGCTCGACCATCTGCGGCCGTGGATGCCCTGGACCGCCGAGCACAGCCTCGACCACACGACCGCCTTCCTCGCGGGGCGGTCCTCGCTCTGGGCGAGCGGTGACGAGTACACGTACGCGATCGTGCTCGACGGCGCCCTCGTCGGTTCCTGCGGGCTGTACCGGCACGAGGACACCCCGGACGGCGTCCTGGAGATCGGCTACTGGCTGCACCCGGCGGCGACCGGCCGGGGGGTGGTGACCCGGGCGGCCCGCGCGCTGGCCGAGGAGGCGTTCCGGGTCCCCGGTGTCGACCGCGTCGAGATCGTCCACGATCCGGCGAACCTGGCGAGCGGCGCCGTTCCCGCCCGGCTCGGGTTCACGGTGGGCGAGCGCCGCCCGGCCGAGGCGCTGGCTCCGGCCGAGACCGGGGAGAACCAGGTGTGGTGCCTGCCGAGGAGCCGGTGGGAGGGGTGACTCCGGTCGGGTTCGACGGGCTTCCGTCACCGGCACGCGGCCTGCCGGGGGCTTCTGCCGCCGGGACGGGCTGGGTACGTTGAGCTGATTTGGGGGCTGCGGATCTGCGGCCCCTCCCTAGGAGTCCGCCCACCCTCACCACCCCCGGATCGGCAGACCCGAAGACCCGCATACCGCGGACCCGTGGATCCACGGATCCTCACTGCCCGGCCCTCACTTTCCGCTCTCCCGCCCGTCCCCTCGGGCCGACCCCCAGGACTCACGTGAGACACACCGTCACCGAATCCCTGCGCGCGGTCTCGCTCGTCTGCGCCGCCGTCGCCGTCGTTCTCTGCTTTGTCTACGACCGGCCGGACGGCGCCCGTTGGGACATTCTGGCCGCGCTCGTCATGGGTGCGATATGCATCGGCGCGTGGGCCCTGCTCACCCGGGAGGAAGCGCCTGCCGGCCCGCCGGTGCCCTCTCCCCCGCCGATGAGGGACCTGCCGTCCGTCCTGCCGCGCAACCCGGTGGACTGGCATCTGACGACCGGGATGACGCTGGTCGCGTTCGCGCCCTGGGCCGTGTTCCGTCATGCCGCCTATCTGGAGATCATGCTCCCCGTGGTCGTCCTGGGCCACCTGGTGCTGATCCCCTGGGCGGCGATCGTCCTCGTCCTGACGGTCAAGAACCTGCTCGTCCGCCGGCTGCCCGAGCCGCAGCGGCTCCTCGCCCAGGACGCCCTGGCGGGCCGGGTCGTCGCCGTGCGCTTCGAGTCCACGGGCGCCGAATGGATTCGGCTGGTCCCCGAGAACAGCACCAAGCTCATCGACCCGCCGCTGGAGCACGCCCAGCAACTGAAGCTCCGGGACGCCAAGGGCGACTGGTACGGCACCCACGGGCTGCTCCCCTCGATGTTCGGGCCGGACAACGCCCGCAAGCAGCTCGCGGTCTTCGGTCCCCGGGTCAAGGGCGAGCACGTCTGGGTCTACTGGCCGGAGCGCTGGGAGCCCGTCCTCTCCGTGGCGCGGCGGCGTGGCCACCCGGCCTATCCGGTGGCGGTCATCGCCGACAACGGCGAGATGGTGTGGGGCTACGCCTCGCTCGACTACACCGACCGCTATCTGACCAACCCCGTGCACCTCCGTGTCACCACGCCCGGCGTGAAGGCCCGTCCGGTGCGTCCCCGCCCGTACTTCCGGGCCGCCGTCCACGGCCGGATGCTGCTGTGGCTGGGGATCGCCCTGGCCGCGCTGGTCCCGGTCCTCCTGGATCTCGTGTCGGGCCGGGTGAGCGCCCTGCTCGGCCTGGTCGCCGGGGTCGCGGTCGTCGCCGCGCCGATCTCCGCCGTACGCGCGACCGTCACCCGCCCGGACCCGAACCGGTACGTCATTCCCCCGGTGGTGGACTTCCGCACGCAGTAGGTCAGGGACGGTGTTGTGCGGCGGCGGCCGGGAGGCGTTCGGCGACCTCGTCACCGAGTCGCTCGAACTCGGCCCTCAGGAACGGTGAGGCGAGCCGCGCCAGCCCCTTGAATCGCAGCGACGCCCGGTAGGTCAGCCGGGTGAGGGTGGCGGACTCGGCCCGGAAGCCGAGATCGTCCGTGGACGTCACCGTCTTGTTCTCCCCGACGAACACCAGCCGGTCGGGCTCGCGCGTCACGAGCCGGTATTCGAGTTCCGTGGTGCGGCCACGAAAGCGCGAGGTGTTGTGCCACCGGGTGCCGGGCCGTACCGGCCCCTCGTCCAGACGTACGCAGCGCACGGTCCCGGTGTCCCACTCCTCGGCACGACCGAAGTCCTCCAGGTACGTGACGAGGTCGTCCAGCGACAGCCCGACGACGAAGCTCCGTTCCACCGTGATCACCGTACCGACCTCCACTTCCCGTGAACCGGACCGGTGCCCCGCTCGGGACACCCGCCGCAACCACTTCCCGGGTCGGGCCACGGACGGATGCACCTCTCGCACGAGCCCGGCATGATCCGAACGACTGACCCCGGGGCGTGGTGCGGACGTGCCGACCGCGCGGCAAGCGGGCCGGCGGAAGGGGCACTCGGCGTCGTAGACGGCCACCAGCAGGGGTTCACGGAACTCGGCATGCAGCAAAGGCAGATGCCAACCGTCCGCGCCCGCCCTCCTCAGGTGACGACGGCCTCGTCCCGGGCGATCTCGTCGACGCGCTGCCGCCAGGTGACGGAGGGTTTTTCGGGGCGGGGGTCGTAGCGACGGGCGTGGGCCTTCCAGGCCTCGTTCGTGCGGCAGGTGCCGCAGAGGGTCTCGTCGGCGGTGGGCCGGAACACGTGGGTGTTCCCCGGGCCCTCGCAGGTGACCAGCTCCGCCGGGGCGGTGGCTGTGGCCGTGGTCCCGGCTCCGGCTCCGGCCCTGGCCGGTGGGTGGAAGGCCTCCTCCGCCGGGAGTTTCTCCGTGAGCCGGTGCCTGAGGAACCCCACCGCCGAACGGACGCCGTTACGCGGCAGATGGGCCGTCAGCGCATGCCGCAGATCCGCCGCCGACACACCTCTCCGGAGCCATTCCCCCGCCACCTCGGCCAGCCCCCGGGCCTCCCGGACGCCGAGCAGAAGGTCCCGGTTGTGGTGCCGCAGGGAGAGCAACACGCTTTCGGCTGCGGCGGCTTCGGGGGTCGGCGGCGCGGTCTCGGCTTCGGTCTCGGGAGCGGGGCCCGGCTCAGGCGACGGATCCGGCACCGACTCCGGCGCGGGGGTCGGCTCCGGGATGGGTTCCGGCTCCGGGATCGGCTCCGATTCCGGCGCCTGCGCTTTGGTGGGTGGGTGGGAGTACGTCTTCTCCCCGTCTTCGTCCTTGGGTAGTTGGCCACCGACTCGCCGACCCCTCGGAAAACCGAGAGTCGGTGGGACATCAGTCGGAGATCCGGCCGGAACCCCCACCCGGACCGCCCCCGCCTCTTCACGCGTGAGGGTGACGTTCGACATGAGCTGATCGGTGACCCAACGCCCGCGCGCGTCCTGGCCCTTCCACTCGTGAAGGAACCCGCAGGCCGCCAGGGCCTCCCTCGCCCGGCTGTACGCCCGGGGCTTCATCCCCAAGTCACCGGCGTGCTCCCCGAGCGGCTTGTTCCGCTCGCCCTCGGGGAGGCCCTGGACGTGAATGAGGAGGATCTTCGCGTCACTGTTCAGACGCGGATGCCGCACGACACTGTTCGAGACCTTGGCGTAGCAACGAACCGGCGGGATAACATGCGTAAGCATTTCTGGTGGGCCTCTAGACCACTAGGAGTGAAGGTCCCCGGGTCAATGGTGTTGTCGCACCACCGGGGGCCGCTCCACTTTTACGGAGAGTGACTTCGCGGTTACCGTACCGCACAGCTCACCGTCATATGCAACAACTCCGGCTCCACGAACGGATCTTCGAGCGTCGGCCTCGACCTCCAGTCCAGCGGCCACGTCACCCCGTGCCGAGCGGCGGGCGAAGGGGAACTTCGTCGAGATCGCGGACGCGATGCTCGGTGCACAAGGTGCACTTCTGGCGGTGGCTCAGGAAGTGGCCGTGAGCGGGGTCGCCGCCTGGTTCGAGGACTACTTGGATGAAGAGGCCAGGGCGGCAGGCATGCACAAGTACGAGAACCATCTGATCCCAGGGTTGCTCCAGACTGCGGAGTACGCGGAGGTCGTGTTCGCATCAGAACGCCCGGCCCTCGAAAGCGACGAGATCGAAGCAGGCGTCACGGCGCGGATGAAGCGGCAGCAAGTGCTCTTCCATAAACCCGCCCCGCTGATCACCTTCGTTCTGGAGTTGTCAGCCCTGGCCCGTCCGCTCGGTGGCCCCGACATACTCCGGAGGAACCTCTTGCACGTCCTCGACATGGGCAAGCTGCCCAACGTCGAGATCCAGGTCATGCCCGAAGACCGACAGACACATGCCGGCCTCAACGGGCCCTTCACGCTGCTGGAAACCGAAGGACGTCGAGGTCAACTCGTCTACGTCGAAGGACAGGGCGGCAGGTACTTTCTCAGCGAACAACCGGACGTGGGAGATGTCTTCGCCCGCTACAGCACCTTGCGGGCGCAGGCCTTCACCCCGGAGGAATCCCTACAACTCATCGAACAGGTGGCACGAAAGCTATGAGCACCGACCTCAACTGGTTCAAGAGCAGCTACAGCGGCGGCCAGGGCGGCGACTGCGTCGAGGTCGCCACCCTCGTCGACTCCGTCCACGTCCGGGACTCCAAGGACACCGACCTCCCCTCCCTCACCCTCTCCCCCGCCGCCTGGGACGTCTTCCTCACCCTCGTCTGACGGCGTCATGACGAAGGTCTCCGCCCCGGACGTGGGACGGAGACCTTCACTCACCGGGCGGCGACTTCGGTCGTCAGAAGGCGCCGTTCAGGCCGGACCAGTCGTACATCTCCGGCATGCCCGCGTTGAGCCTGCCCGTGCCGGTGCCGCCGTAGAGGACGAGGCAGCCCACACCACGGCAGCCCTCACCGACGTAACCGCTGGTGGTGAGCGTCGCGATGTCGTTGATGCCGTCGGCGCCGAAGTCGCCGACCGCCAGGAACGACGCCATGACGTTCCAGCCGCCGCTGCCGATCAGGACCCGCGACCCGACGGCCCCGGTCTTGCCCGGGTAGAACCACAGCTTGCCGGTGGACGCCTCGCGGGCGATCAGGTCCGCCCGGCCGTCGCCGTTCGTGTCACCGGGTGCGACCAGGGTGTTCATCGTGTTCCAGCCGCCGCTGCCGATCAGCTTCCGCGCGCCGAGAGTGCCCGTCGTCGTGCCCGGGTACAGCCACAGCTTGCCTGTGGCCTTCTCGACCGCGATCAGGTCCGCGCGGCCGTCGCCGGACAGGTCACCGAAGGCGGTGATCCGGTCCATGCTGTTCCAGCCGCCGGAGCCGATGAGCTTGCGGGTGCCGAGGGCGCCGGTGCCCGTGCCCGGGTAGAGCCACAGCTTGCCGGTGGACGCCTCGCGGGCGATGACGTCCTCGCGGCCGTCGCGGCTGAAGTCGCCGTGGCGGGTGAGGGCGTTCATGGCGTTCCAGCCGCCGGTGCCGATCAGCTTGCCCGTCTTGTCGCCGGGCAGGTACCAGAGGCGGCCCGCCCTGTCGCGGACGACGACATCGGACTTCCGGTCGGCGTTCAGGTCGCCGAAGCCAGCGGCCTTGGGCGCGGTGTAGGCGTGCCACTCCGGGTACGCCGGCTGGTCGCACTCCCGCGCGGTGGGCACGAACTTGAGCGAGCTGACGGAGTTGCTGCCCGGGCCGCCCCAGTCCCGGAGCTCCGGGTCCGGGTCGCGGACGCCGGCTCCGACGGGGTCCGCGTAGTTCGCGCCGTCGTAGGTGCAGAGGAACTTGTCCGTGCGGTTGGCCACCGTGCGGAACGCGTTGTCCCAGGCGCCCAGCGTCGGCGTGTTCACCTTCGTCTTGAACATGGTGCCGGTGGCGTTCTCCGTCTTCCAGGCGCAGAAGTAGCCCCGCGGGCAGTCCTGGACGACGGCCTGCGCCGGCGCCGCGCCCGCGCCGAGGAGCCCGGCGGAGCTGAGCCCCAGCGCCGTGGCCACCGTGGCCAGGCGCCGCAGCATAGAAGTGCGCATGCATTCCCTCCCTGAGGCGGCGCGGAGTAGGCCTCGGACGCGCCGCGAGAGGGACCGTATCTCGCCACACGTTCCACGCCGACACGCGGGGCCCCTCGCCCGTGGGCCCAGGGGCCGCCGCCTCACGCGCGGGCCGCCGCCTACGAGGTCAGGACGCCGTTCAGGAAGGGCCCGACCGCCTCGCGCCAGGCGTCCGGGTGGGTGTAGTGGAGGAGATGGCCCGCGTCGGGGATCTCCGCGTACGACCCGTGGGGCAGCACCCGGACCATCTCCTGGGCCTCCGCCCGGCCCAGCTCGCCGTCCAGGCCGCGGAGGACCAGGGTGGGGCAGCGGACCTGGGCGAGCGAGTCCCAGTGGGCGTCGTGCACCCAGGTCTCGCGGGAGGTCAGCATCTGCTCCGGGTCGAAGACCGGGCGCCAGCCGTCCGGGTGCTCGGCCATCACCTCGGCGAAGAAGGCGCCCCGGGCGGGGTGGGGGCGCTCGACCCACGGGTCCTCCTCGCCGAACCAGCCGCGGACGGCGTCGAGCGACGGGAACGGGGCGGGCCAGCGGCGGAACCAGTCCCGCCATTCGCGCTGCGAGGCCGCGCCGAGCGCGGAGGCCCGCATGTCGCAGATGACGAGGGCGCGGACCAGGTCGGGGCGCTCGGCGGCCAGCTGCCAGGCGGTGAGGGCGCCCATGGAGTGGCCGATGAGGGTCACCGGGCCGAGGCCGAGCTGTTCGACCGCCGCCGCCGCGTCCGTCACGTACGCCTCACGGGTGAAGGCGGCGGCGGGCCCCGCGCTGTGCCCGTGCCCGCGCTGGTCGAGGGCGACGGTCCGGGGGTACGGGGAGCCGGGGCCCGCCCCGAGCCGGGCGACCGCCGGGGCCCAGTGGGCGGCGTGCCCCATCAGGCCGTGGAGGAGTAAGACCCCGGGTCCGGTCCTCGGGGACGCGGTCCCTGGCGTGAACTCCCAGGCCGCCAGCCGAACACCGTCGGCTCCGGTGACGTCGAGTCGTCGCGCCATCCCTGGCACCCCCTCTTTCCCGTCGAACCACGCCAGACTATCGAACTCGCATTCGAAAATGCGCTCCTGCCACACAACACCGCTCGTTCGAGTGACAGCCCTCAAGGATTGGCAGCCGCCGCCGAGGGGAGATCTTGAACGGGAGGCGGACCACTCGGGGAAAAGGGGTCCGACGGGATTGACCTTGAGAGCTCGGGGCTCCAGGTCAGCACAGGGGAGGACAGGCCCCGGCGCCCAAGGGCGCCGGGGCCCTCTGTCGTCCGTAGCCCGCATGCCCCCACCCCCCCCACTCCCCACCCCTTCGCGTACAGCCCGTACCAGCGTGGCACGGCCAGGGCGCGGGCGTGGCGATTCCGGCGTAAAACGGGTCGCGCGGCGGTTCGTTGGGCCACCGAGGCCGAACCGAGTCGATGCCGTGATCTCCCCCCGTACAACCAACAGCCCCCGCCGTCGGTCGATCCGGCCGTGCTCAGCTCCGGTGGGGCGTCCTCGCCCCGTCCGTCCGACCCCGGGAAGCGGAGAAGGGCGCCCCGCCGGTCTTCCGACCGGCGGGGCGCCCCCGTCTCACCTGCTCCGCCTCAGCGCTTCGCGACGAACACGTGCGCCGCGACCTCCGCGCCCAGCTCGGCCGCCTCGCCGCTGCTGCCCACCAGGACACCGCCGGCGGACTCCGTCACCGACACCACGGAGCCGGGCTGCACGCCCGCGCGCCGCAGCGTGTACATCAGCTGGGCGTCCGTCTGGATCGGCTCGCCGATCCGCCGCACGACCACCGTCTTGCCCTCGCTCGCGTCCAGGTCCGCCAGCGACACCATCGAGTCGTCGAGGAAGGCCTCGGCCTCCGCCTTCTCGCCCAGCTCTTCGAGGCCCGGGATCGGGTTCCCGTACGGCGACTCCGTCGGGTGACGCAGCAGTTCGAGGACCCGCCGCTCCACGGCCTCGCTCATCACGTGCTCCCAGCGGCAGGCCTCGGCGTGCACCTGCTCCCACTCCAGGCCGATCACGTCGACGAGCAGGCACTCCGCGAGGCGGTGCTTGCGCATGACGCGGGTGGCGAGGCGGCGGCCCTCGTCCGTGAGCTCCAGGTGCCGGTCGCTGGCCACGGCCACCAGGCCGTCGCGCTCCATCCGGGCGACCGTCTGGCTCACCGTCGGGCCGCTCTGGTCGAGCCGCTCGGCGATCCGGGCGCGCATGGGGACCACACCTTCCTCCTCAAGCTCAAGGATGGTGCGGAGATACATCTCCGTTGTGTCGATCAGTCCGGACATACGTGCCCCTCGATGAGTCGTGCGCTGGCCCTGCACCAATTCTGACGCATCGCGCCGACAACCGGGCCGCACCGGGTGAAGGCGCGGTGAAGGCGGTATTGACAGAGCAATGGTCCAGACCGCACCGTGATCGGCGACCAGGGCACGACCATGACACGACGGCGACACCACGGCGACGAGAAGGAGCTTCCTGCAATGGGCGACAGCGCGGGCGAGAGCAAACTGGCCGGACAGTTCTTCGACGCCGCGATCGGCCTGCTCCAGCAGGTGCGGGACGGCGACTCGGCCGAGATCGCCGCGGCGGGCGCCGCCATCGCGGAGGCCGTCGCGAACGGCAACCGGCTCTTCGCGTTCGGCGCGGGGCACTCCTCCCTCGCCGCCCAGGACGTGGTCTACCGGGCCGGCGGCCTCGCCCTGATGAACCTGCTCGTGGTCCCGGGGGTCGTCGGCGTCGACGTCATGCCGGCCACGCTCGGCTCCGCCCTCGAACGGGTCGACGGGCTCGCCGGGGCCGTCCTGGACTCCTCCCCCGCCAAGGCCGGGGACGTCCTGATCATCATCTCGCTCTCCGGGCGGAACGCCCTGCCCGTCGAGATGGCGATGAACGCCCGCGCGCTCGGCCTCACCGTCATCGGCGTCACCTCGGTGGCGTACGGGACGGAGACGAAGTCCCGGCACGTCTCGGGGACGTACCTCAAGGACCACTGCGACATCGTCCTCGACTCGAAGATCGCCATCGGCGACGCCGAACTCACCCACGAGGGCATCGAGGCGCCCTTCGCCCCCGCGTCCACCGTCGTCACCAGCGCCCTCATGCAGGCCACGATGGCCGCCGCCGCCGAGGAACTGGTCCGCCGCGGCATCGAGCCGCCGCTGCTGCGCTCCGGAAACGTCGACGGCGGGCACGAGTGGAACGGCCGCGTGATGGCGGAGTACGGCGACCGGATCTTCTACCGGCACTGACCGGGGCTGACGGCCGGCGCCGGGCCGACCGGCGCCGGGCGACGCGGCGCCGGTCGGCCCGTACTAGGCGGCCGTGTGCGGGGTCTTCCCGTGCGGGGTCTTCCCGTGCGCGGGCGGCAGCAGCTGGCTCATGGCGATGCAGGCGAGGCCGGAGAGCATCAGGGCGAGCTGGCCGAAGAAGCGGGCCTCCCAGGAGAGGCCGGGCAGGACGCCGAAGTACACCAGGCCCTGCAGGAAGAGGGTCAGGCCCACCAGCAGGGCTCCGACGCCCTGGAGCCGGGGCCTGGTGACGTGCCTGCGCGTCCAGGGCGGGACCCAGCCCGTCCGGAGCGTCAGCAGGCCCAGCGCGATCGCGGCCACCCCCAGGAGCATGCCCGCTCCCACCATCCATGCCATGAGATCCCCCTCGTCCGGTCCGACCGGAGACCCCGATTGTCGCCCCGCCCCGCCGGGCCCCTCCATGCCGGACCACGGCAGAATCCGGACCTCCTCGTTGCCTGCCTGCGACGCTCCGGGGACAGGCCCTAAGGGTTGTCGCCCAGGTCCAGCACCATCGCCACCCGGGAGGCCACCGCCTCCGCGAGGACCACGTCGTCCCGCTCGAACGGGGGACGGCACGCGGCGCGCAGGAAGGTGACGACGCCGAGGGTCCGGCCCCGGGAGCGCAGGGGCACGCACACCGCGTGCGCCGCGTCCCCGGGCCACTGGTGGGCCTCCGCCCACACCTCGGCCGTGCGGCCCGCGCTCGCCCGTACCGTGCCCACCCGGTCCCAGGCCTGGAGCGCCGGATGCCTCGGCCCGTACCGCAGCGGGATGCCGCCGCCCACGACCGGCGAGGACGGGCCGGGGGCGCCGCCCGCAGGGGTGGCCAGGGTCCGGGTGAGGCGCCGCTCCCCTGCCGGACGGTCCACCAGGGCGTGGTCGGCGAACCCGGCCAGGGCGAAGTCGAGCAGGACGGTCGCGGCCTCCGCCAGGTCCTCGCACTCCGCCGCCGCCGCGCCCGCCCGGTGCAGCTGGCTCCACCGGAACCTCAGCCGGTCCGCGTCCCGCGTCGCCAGCCGCTCCTCCGTGACGTCCTGGAACAGCCAGGCCACGCCCAGCGGCACCGGCTCCTCCGCCATCGGCGAGGCCAGCCGCAGGAAGCCGCTGCGCCAGCACCTGCGGCGCTCCCCGGCGGAGGTCCGCAGCGTCACCCACACCTCGGCGGGTGCGGGCGGGGTGCCCTCCGCGAGGACGTGCTGCAGGGCGGCCTCCAGCTCCTCGGCGCCCTGGACGACGACATCGCCCAGCGGGCGCCCGAGCAGGGCCGTACGCCCGGTTCCGAAGGCACGGGCGGCGTGACCGTTGACCATGGCGGGGCGCAGGTCGGCGTCGACCAGGACGACTCCCCAGGAGGCGTCCTCGAAGAGGGCCTCGCTGAGGGCCACCGAACGCTCCAGGTCGAGCTGGACGTGGACCTCGCTGAACGCGCAGTACACACCCGCCGGTGCGCCGTCCGCGCCGCGCACGCCGGCGGCCTGACTGCGGACGAGCACCCGGCCGCCGTCCTTGCGGAGCAGCGCCAGCTCGTGGACCTGCCGTCCGGGGCCCTTCATGACGCCCATCAGCCGGCGCAGGATGTCCTCGGAGTCGGCGCTGCGCGCGCCCCACCCCTCGAAGCCCCGGCGCCCGACGGCCTCGGCCGCGGACCAGCCGAGGATCCGCTCGGCCTCACGGTTCCAGTGCGTGACCGTCCCGTCGGCGTCGAAGGCGCAGAGCGCCGCGTCCATCCCGTCGAGCAGCGCGGCCAGCAGATCTGCCCCCGCCCCGGGAACGGAGGCGGTCTCGCTCGCGGACCCCGTGAATGCACTCATGCCGCACCCCCCATACTGCGGCCATTCAACTGGAACGTGACGCAGAGCACATCACCTTCACCGAAATCGTTGCATCGCGGAAACGCGTGCGAAGCGAGGTGGGAAGGGGTGGCCGCCGGACCCCGAACCCCGGAACGCGACCCGCCGGGCCCTCAGGGCGCCAGTCGTTCCACCCGCCAGGTCTCGCCCCGGGGGCCGCCCTCGCGGACGTAGCGGAGGCGGTCGTGGAGGCGGTTCTCGTGGCCCTGCCAGAACTCGACGGCGTCCGGGACGACCCTGATGCCGCCCCACTCCGGCGGGACCGGGACCTGGGAGCCCTCGGGGTAGCGGGCGGCCAGTTCCTCGTAGCGGGCGAGGAGTTCCGCGCGGGAGGCGATCACCGAGGACTGGCGGCTCGCCCAGGCGCCGAGCTGCGAGCCGTGCGGGCGGGTGCGGAAGTAGGCGGCGGTCTCGTCGCGGCCGACGTGCTCGGCGCGGCCGGTGACGATCACCTGGCGGGCCAGCGGGTGCCAGGGGAAGAGCAGCGAGGCGTACGGGTTGGCCGCGGTCTCCCGGCCCTTCCGGGAGTCGTAGTTGGTGAAGAAGACGAATCCGGCCCGGTCGTAGTGCTTGAGCAGGACGGTCCGGGAGGAGGGGCGGCCGTCGGGCGAGGCCGTGGAGACGATCATCGCGTTCGGCTCGTGGATCGCCGGGTTGGCGGCGGTCTCCTTGAACCAGCGGGCGAACTGCGCGATCGGCTCGGGCGCGAGGTCGGCGGCGGACAGTTCCGTGGTGCGGTACTGCTCGCGCATGTCGGCGGGATCCAGGGCGTCGGTCACGGGATCGGTCACGCCGTCGTTCACAGGATCGGTCACGGAGTCATTGTGCGACAGCGCCTCAGTTTGCCCGGCACCGCCCGCCGCCAATCCTCACTCGCCGGATCGGCGCACTGTGCCGGATGTCACGCTTCCCCGCATCATCGGAACCGTACAGACTCTGGGGCTGGACGACTGTTGAAACCCGACGACCGACCAGTACACGGTTGATCGATCATCGATTAGAGGAGCCGCCTGATGTCCGACTTCGTACCCGGGCTCGAAGGAGTCGTCGCGTTCGAGACGGAGATCGCCGAACCCGACAAGGAAGGCGGCGCCCTCCGCTACCGCGGCGTCGACATCGAGGACCTCGTCGGTCACGTCTCGTTCGGCAACGTCTGGGGCCTCCTCGTCGACGGCGCCTTCAACCCGGGCCTGCCGGCCGCCGAGCCCTTCCCGATCCCGGTGCACTCCGGCGACATCCGGGTCGACGTGCAGTCCGCGCTCGCGATGCTCGCGCCCGTGTGGGGCCTCAAACCGCTCCTGGACATCTCCGCCGAGCAGGCCCGCGACGACCTCGCCCGCGCCGCCGTCATGGCGCTCTCGTACGTCGCGCAGTCCGCGCGCGGCCAGGGCCTCGCGATGGTCCCGCAGAGCGAGATCGACAAGGCCGAGTCGGTCGTCGAGCGCTTCATGATCCGCTGGCGCGGCGAGCCCGACCCGAAGCACGTGAAGGCCGTCGACGCCTACTGGACCTCCGCCGCCGAGCACGGCATGAACGCGTCGACCTTCACCGCGCGCGTGATCGCCTCCACCGGCGCCGACGTGGCCGCCTCCCTCTCCGGCGCCGTCGGCGCGATGTCCGGCCCGCTGCACGGCGGCGCGCCCTCCCGCGTCCTCGGCATGATCGAGGAGATCGAGCGGACCGGCGACGCCACCGCGTGGGTGAAGCAGGCCCTCGACAAGGGTGAGCGCCTGATGGGCTTCGGCCACCGCGTCTACCGCGCCGAGGACCCCCGCGCGCGCGTGCTGCGGCGGACCGCCAAGGAGCTGGACGCCCCCCGCTACGAGGTGGCCGCCGCCCTGGAGCGGGCCGCCCTGGAGGAGCTGCACAACCGGCGCCCCGACCGCGTCCTCGCGACGAACGTGGAGTTCTGGGCGGCCATCGTCCTGGACTTCGCCGAGGTCCCGGCGCACATGTTCACGTCGATGTTCACGTGCGCGCGTACCGCCGGATGGTCCGCGCACATCCTGGAGCAGAAGCGCACCGGCCGCCTCGTGCGCCCCTCGGCCCGCTACACGGGCCCCGGCCAGCGGGACCCGCGCGAGATCGAGGGTTACGCGGACATCGCGGGCTGAGCCTGCCGGCCGCCCCGCCCCACGCCACGACGACGGCCCGACCCGCACAGTCAGGGCCGTCGTCGCACGCGCGGCGGAAGCCGTACCGGCTGAGCGGGTACGCCCGCATCTTGCCCCTCGGCTCGTTGCGGCCGTACCCGGCAGCCGTACCCGCTAGACCGACAGCGCCGGCTGCGCCTCCGGGTGGAGCAGCAGGTCCGCGTGGTGGCGGGCCGCCACCAGCGGGTGCGCCCGCATCTTGCCCTTCAGCTCGTTGCGCCCGTACTCGGCGAACAGCGGGTTCGCCGGGTCGGCCGTGACGCCGGGAGCCGTCCCCGCGTACGGGAAGACCAGCGGTTCGATGCGGGCGTCGAGCCGCGGGTTGTAGAAGAACGGCACGGAGTAGCGCTCCGTCGCCCCGGGCGGTGAGACGACCCGGTGGTTGGTGGCGACCAGATAGCCGTTGGTCGCCACTTCGAGCAGCTCGCCGAGGTTGACGACGAACGCGCCGGGCAGCGGCGGCACTTCATGGAACTCGCCGTCCTCGCGCTGCACCTGGAGCCCGCCCACCTGGTCCTGGAGCAGCAGGGTGAGGAAGCCGTAGTCCTTGTGCGCGCCGACGCCCTGCTCGTCGCCCTCGCCGCTGCTGCCCGGGTAGCGCACCAGCTTGAGGTGCGGGTGGGCGCGCGGCCCGAAGATGTCGTCGTAGAAGCCCGCGGGCGCGCCGATGGAGGCCAGCAGCTCGTGCAGCAGGCGCTCGGCGACGCCGCTGAGCCGGTCGATCCAGTGCAGGGCGGCGGTCCGCAGCTCGGGGAGGGCCGCGGGCCACTGGTTGGGGCCTTCGAGCCACCAGTAGGGGGCTTCCCAGGGGGCGGGGACGTGCGCGGGGCGCTCGGCGCCGATGTCGAGCTGGTCGCGCCAGTCGCGGGCGCCGGCGGTGCGTTCGTCGCCGATGCGGGTGTAGCCGCGGAAGTGCGGCGAGTTGATGTTGTCGAGGGCGAGCCGGTCGGCCTCGGGCAGCGCGAAGAAGGCGTGCGTGGCGGAGGTCAGGGCCCGGGTCTCGGCCTCGGTGACGCCGTGCCCGACGAGCTGGAAGAAGCCGACGTCGTGGGCGGCGGAGTGGAGCTGCGCGTGGAGGAGGCGACGGGCCTGCGGGTCCCGGTCGGCGGCGGAGAGGTCGACGATGGGGAGCTGCGAGGTGTACGAGCTGCGAGTCATGGATGCGTCCGCGGGGTCTACGGGTGCCCGGGGTAGCCGCCAGGGGTGGGGCGGGGGCCACGGGTGCCGGTCGGCAGGGGCTCTGGACGAGGGACCCGTGGGCGGGGGGCGTGGTGTGGCCCCGGTGCCGTGAGGGTCAGGCGGAGCGGCGACAGCTCATGCTCGTGACGCGGACGAAGTCCACGTGGCGGCGGCGTACGAGCGTAGGCATGCGACCAGCGTACTGCGGAGGGGCGGGTTCGACTGTGGCCCGCGTCACGTCCGGCGGTCGGTGGTGCGGGGGTGTTCAAAGGGGCGGCGGTACGCGAAGATCACCGCCACGCATGTCACGCGCATGCCAATCATCTCGTCGCAGCATCCCAACGCAGGAGGATCTCCATGAGTCGCCGCCCGTCCCGCGGCCTGATCGCCGCGGCCACCGCCACCGTGGCCGCCGCCACCGCCGCGCTCCTCCCCTCCGCCGGCGCCTCGGCCGCCCCGCTCCCCCAGGCCCGGGTCTTCATGGTGAACCCGGTCCAGTCCTCGGGCGACCAGACCCTCGCCGACCACAAGGACGCGGCGAGCGACGTGCCCGCCTCCGCGTACGCCACCGTCACGCTGCGGAACCTCGACGCGAGCGGCGCGCTGTCCGGCCGGTGGGCCGCCGTCCGCTCGGAGACCGGCAAGCCCGCCGCGGTCGCCGGCGCCGCCTCGTACGACCGCTCGGACGACGGGTTCGAGCAGGTCATGGCGTACTTCTGGGTCAACGAGGCGCAGGAGTACCTCCAGGGCCTCGGCTTCGGCAGCGAGCTGCCCGGCGCCAACGACCGGGTGCAGCAGGTCCGCCTCAACCAGTGGGGCGCCGACAACTCCTTCTTCACCGACAAGAAGGACGAGATCCGCTTCGGCAAGGGCGGGGTGGACGACGCCGAGGACGCCGAGGTGATCGTCCACGAGTACGGCCACGCCGTGCACAACGCCCAGGTGTCGGGCTTCGGTTCGTCCCCGGAGGCCGGCGCCATCGGCGAGGCCTTCGGCGACTACCTGGCCGTGGAGGTCGGTACGAACGCGGTCACGAAGTACGGCTGGCCGATGAAGGCCGACCTGGCCTGCGTCGGCGACTGGGACTCGACCGGCTACACCGCCGCCCCGCACTGCCTGCGCCGCCTCGACGGCACCAAGACGTACGCGGACCGCGAGGGCGAGGTCCACGCCGACGGCGAGATCTGGTCCCGGGCGCTCTTCGACATCCGGGGCAAGCTCGGCGCCCGCACGGCCGACCGGATCATCGTGAACGCCCAGTTCGGCTTCGCCGCCGACACCAGCTTCAAGGACGCGGCCCTGACGACGGTCGCGACGGCGCAGAAGATGTACGGGACGCAGGCCGCGGCGGCCGTACGGGACGCCTTCCGGGCGCGGGAGATCCCGGGCGTGTAACCGCTCCGCGGGTCTGGGCGCCCAGCGCGTCCGGGTCGTGTCCGGCCGATCGCGCGACCACCCCGCAGCTGAGTCTCCGATGCGGACATGGGGCGGGGTGGACCGAGTGCTGACCGGTGGCGGGTCACCGGCAGATGATCGACGGGATCCCGGACGGGGATGCGGTGGCGTGACCCGCCCGAACGGTCCTGCCCGTGGAAGACCGTCTGTGAGCGCCATCGCCCGTGGTCGGCCCACGGCGCCCGGGAACGCCTGCTCCAGCGGGTCCGGGCCGAGGCCGACGCGGCCGGGGAGATCGGCTGGGACATCTCCGTCGACTCCGCGGTCGTCCGCGCTCATCGCCCGCCGCCGGCGCGCTCGCGCCGACCCGCCCCCCGCTCCAGTCCGCCCGCACAGTGATGCCCTGATCGTGGACGCCCAGGGCCTAGCGTGCCGGGACGAACTCGCTGGTCACATTGCCGACGTGGTCGGGCTCCTTCACCACGTCGAGGAGCAGCTCCGGGCTGCCCTCGGAGAAGTCCAGCTGGGACAGCTCGACCCACACCACGTTGGGGCTCGTGGTGGACTCGTAGAAGTACCGGCGCTCGGTGAGGTCGGCGACGGTGCGCCAGCGGGTGGTCGAGATGTTCGGCCGCACCTCGTCCGCCGTGCCGAACGGGGCGGAGGCGTTGCGGATCACGCTGAACATGTACGCCGCGGCTTCGCGCGCGTCCGAGGTGCTCGGAAGCTGCGCGGAGTAGTACGCGGCGCGAGCGAAGCGGTCCGGTGAGTCGACGCCGCCCGGCAGCGGCTGATCGCCGCCGAGTCCTTCGTAGCGCTCCTTCAGCTCCAGCTGGTCCTCGTACCAGGGGGAGTTCGCCATCACGGTGTACTGCTTGCCCTGGTGCACGACGGCCTTGCCGTCGCGGAACTCGATGATGGCCGAGTTGCCGTCCTTGTCCGCGAGCGCGAGGTGGCCGGTCCCGGGCTTGCCCCCGAGGCCCTTCGGGATGAGCTGGATGTTGTCCTTCTCGATCCTCTCCACCCCGTCGGCCACGCTGTCGAAGCGGTCGAGCAGGTACTGGATCGCCCAGTACAGTTCGAGCCCGGGGCGCGAGGGGTCGCGGTCGCCGTACTCCGATTCGGAGAGGTACAGCCCGCTGACCTGGAACCCCGCCTCGTTGACGCCGTCGACGGCCGCCTCGCGGTACATGAGTGCGACGACGCTGCCGAACCGCGAGGTCCAGGTGAAGTTGCCCGGGAGCGCGGGCGTGCTGGGCATGCTCTGGCGCTCCACGCCGCGCGGGCGCACCGCCAGGATCGTGTCCGTGTCCTGGTACCAGTCCATGCTCCGGGCGACCAGTACGTTGCCCTGGGCGGGGCCGCCCTGCGCCATGCGGGAGTGACCCTGCGATGACCAGAGGATTCGTGTACACATAGCCGGAATTATGGACATTCGACGTCGGGTCGGCTGGTCGACCCGGCCGATGTTCGCTCAATCGATTCGGCGCTCACGCGTATGCAGACACGGGGTGTGGGGCTGGGGCCTGATGCCGACCGGCCGGGAACGGCCGCGGGCGATCAGCTCGGAATCGGTCAGGCCACCCCGCCCCATGTCCACGTCAACGTCCACGTCAACGTCCACGTCAGGATGGCGAAGTAGCCGCATGATCGGCCGGGTACGTCCTGTCTAGCCGCTCAGCGCCTCGTTCACCAGCCGCGCCCACTGGGACACCACGCGGTCCCTGCGGGCGCGGTCGTCCGTCAGGAGGGTCGCGAGGCCGAGGCCCCGGGCCATGTCCAGGAGGCCCTGCACGGTCTCGCGGACTCCCGGGCGGGATTCGTCCGCGCCGAGCACCTCCACGGCGATCCGGTGGGACTCGCGTCCGACGCGGGCCTCCAGCTCGGTGACCCGCTCGCGGAGCTGCTCCTCGTCGGAGGCGGCGACCCAGAGGTGGAGCGCGGCCCGGAAGAGGGGCCCGGTGTAGAGGCCGACGAGTGCGGAGACGGCCTGTTCGCGGTCGTCCGTACGGACCTCCCGCAGGGCCTGCGAGCGTTCCTCGGCGACGTACTCGACGGCGGCCGTGAACAGGTCCTCGCGGGTCGGGAAGTGGTGCTGGGCCGCCCCCCGGGACACTCCGGCCCGCTCGGCGACGACGGCGACGGTGGACCCGGCCCAGCCGTGCTCGGCCAGACAGGCCACGGCGGCCTCAAGGAGCCGCTGCCGGGTGGCCCGGCTGCGGTCCTGCTTGGGGTTGCGGTCGGGCTTGGCGGGGCCGCCCGGCTTGGCCGAGCCGCCCGGCTTCGGGTCGCGGTCCGGCTTCGGCTGGTTCTGCGCGGTCAGAGCCGCCATGCGGGGTCCCGTCGTTCGAGGAAGGCCGTCATCCCCTCGCGCGCCTCCGCCGAGGCGAAGAGCGTGGCCGACCTCCGCACCAGGTCCTCCGCGTCACGTTCGAAGGTCTCCAGGACTCTAGCGGTGACCAGCCGCTTCGCCTCCCGCAGGCCCTGCGGGGAGGCGGCGCGGAAGGAGTCGAGGACGCCCGGAAGGGCCTCCTCGCCGGCCGTCACGAGGCCCATGCCGATCGCCTCGGGGACACCGAACCGCTCGCCCGTCAGGTAGTAGCGGGCCGCCGCGCGCGGTTCGAGCTTGGGGAGGAGGGTGAGGGAGATGACGGCGGGCGCGACCCCGATCCGTACCTCGGTGAGCGCGAAGTCCGCCTTCTCCCCCGCCATCACGAGGTCGCAGGCACCCAGCAGGCCGAGGCCGCCTGCCCGTACGTGCCCGGTGACATGGCCGACGACCGGTTTCGGCAGCTCGACGAGCTGCCGGAGCAGGTCCACGAAGGCGTAAGGGCTGGCGGGGCCCTTCAGGTCGGCGCCCGCGCTGAACGTCGAGCCGGTGTGGGTGAGGACGACGACGCGGACCGCCGGGTCCTTGCCGCAGGCGGTGAGCGCGTCGGCGAGTTCGCCGACGAGCGCGGCCGACAGGGCGTTCCGGTTGGCCGGGGAGTCCAGCGCGAGGGTGGTGACGCCCCGCTCCTCGGTGACGGCGACCAGGGTCATGCGCGGTCCCTCAATTCCCTGCGGAGGATCTTCCCGGAGGCCGCCCGGGGCACGGTGTCGACGAACTCGACGCTGCGGACCTTCTTGTACGGGGACACCCGGGCGGCGACGTACGCCATGACGTCCTCGGCGGTGAGGCCGGACGCGGCGGGCTGGCGTACGACGAAGGCCCTGGGCGTCTCGGTCCCTTCCGCGTCGGTGACGCCGATGACGGCGGCGTCGGCGATCCCCTCGTGGGTGAGGAGGAGCGCTTCGAGTTCGGCGGGGGCGACCTGGAAGCCCTTGTACTTGATGAGTTCCTTGACGCGGTCGACGACGAACAGCCAGCCGCCCTCGTCGACGCGGCCGATGTCGCCGGTGTGCACCCACCCGTCGGCGTCGATCATCGCGGCGGTGGCGTCGGGCCGGCCGAGGTATCCCTTCATGACCTGCGGCCCCCGGATGGCGACCTCGCCCTCCTCGCCGGGCGCCGCGTCCTTCCCCGGGTCGTCGAGGGACAGGACGCGCATCTCGGTGGAGGGCAGCAGCTTGCCGACGGTGCCGGGCGGGGGGTTCGCGGCGCCGAGCGGGACGACGTGGGTGCCCGGGGACAGTTCCGTCATGCCGTACGCCTGGAGGACCGGCGGCAGCCCGAGCCGGGCCGAGCACGCCTGGGCGAGGGCCGCGTCGAGCGGGGCGGCGGCGCTGACGACGTACTCCAGGGACGAGAGGTCGTAGTCGGCGACGGCCGGGTGCTTGGCGAGCGCGAGCACGATCGGCGGGGCGACGTACAGGCCGTTGATCCGGTGTTCCTGGATGGCGCCGAGGAAGGTGTCGAGCTCGAAGCGGGGCAGGACGACGACGGTGGCGCCCCTGCGGAGGGGCGCGTTCATCAGAGCGGTGAGCCCGTAGATGTGAAAAAAGGGCAATACCGCAAGAATGCGGTCACCCGGCCCCATCGGGATGACCGGCTCCAGCTGGGCCAGGTTGGTGGCGATGGAGGTGTGGGTGAGCATGACGCCCTTGGGGACGCCGGTGGTGCCGGAGGAGTACGGGAGGGCCGCCACGTCCCGGTCGGGGTCGATGGCGATCTCGGGGAGCGCTTCGGTGGAGCCGAGGAAGGCCTGCAGCGAGCGGATGCCCTCTCCCTCCGGCGCCTGGTCGCAGACGAAGATCTCCTCGATGCCGCCCGCGAGTCCGGCCGCGGCGCGGGCGGCGGGGAGCAGGGGCGAGACGGTGACGATCCACCGCGCGGAGGAGTCGCGCAGCTGCTTGGCGAACTCCTCGGGCGTGGCGAGCGGATGCACGGTGGTGACGGACGCGCCGGCGCGGGTGGCGGCGTAGAACGCGATGGGGAACAGCACGGTGTTGGGGCTGTGCAGCGCGAGCACGTCCCCCTTGCGCACCCCGGCCCCCGCGAGCCCGGCGGCGACCCGCCGGTGAAAGGCGTCGACCTGCCCGTAGGTGAGGGTCAGCCCCCCGGCCCCGTCGACGAGGGCCGGGGCGTCCCCGTACTCGGCGGCGCGGCCGAGCACGGCGTCGTGAATGGGCAGGGAGAGGGTGGAAACGGCCTCGTACTCGCTGTGGAACACCATGCGTTGACCCCCTGGAGAGGTGAGAGCGGACGCCAGGATCGCGGCTGCGGGCGGGACTTGGGGAGACCCTGTCAGCCCTCCGAAAAACAATCAAGCATGCCTGCATGGTTTACGAGAACGTCGCTCGCAGCGGCGGCGTACCGACCACCCGCCGCGCGTCAGCCCTCGCAGGCGACTCCGTCGCCGTCGCGGTCGAGGTGGCGGGCGTAGCCCGAATCGCCTCGGTGGATGGGGGCGGCGCCCGCCGCTCGGACGGCGGCGCAGTTCGCGTGGCAGACCTCTTCGGGCGCGTCCTCGGTGGTCTCCACGGGCTGCGGCTCGCGGGCCGTGCCGGGTGCGGGCGTCGGACGCCGCCCCGCCCGATCAGTACGACTTGGGCAGCCCCAGGGAGTGGCTCGACACGAAGTTCAGGATCATTTCGCGGCTGACGGGGGCGATCCTGGCCACCCGGGCCGCCGTGATCAGGCGTGCCAGGCCGAACTCCTTGGTGAGGCCGTTGCCGCCGAGGGTGTGGACGGCCGTGTCGACGGCCTTCACACAGGCCTCGGCCGCCGCGTACTTCGCCATGTTGGCGGCCTCGCCCGCGCCCATGTCGTCGCCCGTGTCGTACAGCCGTGCCGCCTTCTGCATCATCAGACGGGCGAGTTCGAGCTCGATGTGGGCCTGGGCAAGGGGGTGGGCGATGGCCTGGTGGGCGCCGATGGGCGCCTTCCAGACCTGGCGCTCCTTCGCGTACGCCACCGCCCGGTCCAGGGCGTGCCGGCCCATGCCGATCGCGAACGCGGCCGTCATGATCCGCTCCGGGTTGAGGCCCGCGAAGAGCTGGAGGAGGCCCGCGTCCTCGTCGCCGACGAGCGCGTCCGCCGGCAGGTGGACGTCGTCGAGGGTCAGCTCGAACTGCTTCTCGCTCGCGTCGAGTTCCATCTCGATATGACGCCGCCCGAAGCCGGGTGCGTCGCGCGGGACGATGAAGAGGCAGGGCTTGAGGTTGCCGGTGCGGGCGTCGGAGGTGCGGCCGACGATGAGGGTCGCGTCCGCGATGTCGACCCCCGACACGAACACCTTCCGCCCGTTGAGGACCCAGCCGTCCTCGGTGCGGGTGGCGGTGGTGGTGATGCGGTGCGAGTTGGAGCCCGCGTCGGGCTCGGTGATGCCGAAGGCCATCGTCTTCGAGCCGTCCGCGAGGCCGGGGAGCCAGGCCCGCTTCTGCTCCTCGGTGCCGAAGCGGGCGATGACCGTTCCGCAGATGGCGGGCGACACGACCATCATCAGGAGCGGGGCCCCGGCGGCGCCCGTCTCCTCCAGGACGATGGACAGCTCGGCGATGCCGCCGCCCCCACCGCCGTACTCCTCGGGGAGGTTCACGCCGAGGTAGCCGAGCTTCCCGGCCTCCGCCCACAGGGCGGCCCGGTCGAAGCCGGGGCCGTGCCGCCGCCCGAGGGCGGTGACGGCGGCGCGGAGTTCGGTGTGTTCCTGCGGCTCGATGTCGGTGCTCATACGGGGTCTTCCTCCGTTGCTTCGGTCTGTACGACGGCGAGCAGGGCGCCGACCTCGACCTGGCGGCCGGGGGCGGCGTGGAGCGCGGTGAGCGTGCCGGAGGCGGGAGCGATGACGCGGTGCTCCATCTTCATGGCCTCCAGCCAGAGGAGCGGCTGCCCCGCGGTGACCCGGTCGCCGACGGCGAGGCCGTCCGCGACCCGGACGACGGTGCCGGGCATGGGGGCGAGCAGGGAGCCGGGCTCCCGCTGGTCCGCGGGGTCGGTGAAGCGGGGGGCGACGGCGAGGCGGTGGCGCCCGGCGTGGACGATCCCGTCGCCGTACGAGGCGACCTCGAAGTCCCTTACGACTCGGGCGACTTCGAGCCTCACCCGGCCGGGTGCCGCCGAGACGACCCGCACCCCTTCGGGCGCTGTGACCTCGTACCCGCCGCCCCGGGCGGGCCGGTAGCGGACCTCGTGGTCCCCGTACGTCCGTGCCTCCTCCTGCGAGCGGACGTTCCGCCAACCCCCGCCGAACCGCCCGGCGTTGGCGGCTGCCCCGGAGAGCGCTGCGGCGACGGCCGCGTGCTCCTCGCCGTCACGGGGCCCGGTCAGCGCCGCCAGGTTGCGTTCGTAGAACCCGGTGTCGAGCCTGCGGGTCTCCCGGAACTCGGGGTGCCGCAGGGAGGCGACGAGCAGGTCCCTGTTGGTGGCGGGTCCGTGGATCACCGTGCGTTCCAGGGCGTCGGCCAGCTTGCGGACGGCCTCGGCGCGGGTCGGCGCGTACGCGATGACCTTGGCGAGCAGGGAGTCGTACTGCACGGGCACGGTGTCCCCCGAGGCGTACCCGGCGTCGACGCGGAGGCCCGGACCGACGGGGAAGTCCAGCCGGTGCAGCACGCCCGCCTGCGGGGTCCAGCCGGACGCGGGGTCCTCGGCGTAGAGCCGGGCCTCGACGGCGTGGCCGGCCGGTGCCACCCCCCGGCCCCCGGCGGGGGCGTACTCCAGGACGTCGGGCAGCGGGGTGCCCTCGGCCACGGAGATCTGGAGGGCGACGAGGTCGACGCCGAACAGCTCCTCGGTCACCGGGTGTTCGACCTGGAGGCGGGTGTTCATCTCCAGGAAGTGCGTGCGGCCGTACTCGCCCATCAGGAACTCGACCGTTCCCGCGCCGACGTAGCCGATCGCCTTCACGGCGTCCGACGCCTGCTCGGACAGGTCCGCCACGACCTCGGCGGGCAGGCCGGGCGGCGGGGTCTCCTCGATCACCTTCTGATGGCGGCGCTGGAGGGAGCAGTCGCGGGCGCCGAGCGTCCGGACGGCGCCGTGGGCGTCGGCGAGGACCTGCACCTCGATGTGGCGCCCGTTCTCGATGTACGGCTCGACGAACACCTCGCCGTCCCCGAAGGCGCTCGCGGCCTCCGCCGAAGCGGACTCCAACGCGCCCGCCAGTGAGCCGAGTTCGCGGACGATCCGCATGCCCCGGCCGCCGCCGCCCGCCGCCGCCTTCACCAGCACGGGCAGGTCGGCCGCGGTGACGTCGGCGGCGGCGAGCGGGGCGACGCCCAGGAGTTCCTTGGCGCGGGTCTTCGACGCCATCGCCTCGATGGCCTCGGGCGGCGGGCCGATCCAGGTCAGTCCGGCGGCGGTCACGGCCCGCGCGAAGGCGGCGTTCTCGGAGAGGAAGCCGTAGCCGGGGTGGACGGCGTCGGCGCCGGCCGCGAGGGCCGCCGCCACCACCAGGTCCCCGCGCAGATACGTCTCCGAGGGCGTGACCCCCGGCAGCCGTACCGCCGCGTCGGCCTCCCGTACGTGCAGGGCGTCGGCGTCCGCGTCGGAGTACACGGCGACGGTCGAGATGCCCAGCTCACGGCAGGTACGGAACACCCGGCAGGCGATCTCGCCCCGGTTGGCGACCAGAAGGGTGGAAATCACCAGGGGCCTCACATTCGGAAGACGCCGAAGCCGCCGCGCGCGCCCTCGACCGGTGCCGTATGAATCGCGGAGAGGCACAGTCCGAGGACCGTGCGGGTGTCGCGGGGGTCGATGACCCCGTCGTCGTAGAGCCGGCCGGAGAGGAACATCGGCAGCGACTCGGACTCGATCTGCGCCTCGACCAGCGCGCGGAGACCGGCGTCGGCCTCCTCGTCGTACGGCTGCCCCTTCGCGGCGGCGGACGCCCGCGCCACGATCGAGAGGACACCCGCGAGCTGCTGCGGGCCCATGACGGCGGACTTGGCGCTCGGCCAGGCGAAGAGGAAGCGGGGGTCGTACGCCCGGCCGCACATGCCGTAGTGCCCGGCGCCGTAGCTCGCGCCCATGAGCACGGACAGATGGGGGACCTTCGAGTTCGACACGGCGTTGATCATCATCGCGCCGTGCTTGATGATGCCGCCCTGCTCGTACTCCTTGCCGACCATGTAGCCGGTGGTGTTGTGCAGGAAGACCAGCGGGATGTCCCGCTGGTTGGCGAGCTGGATGAACTGCGCGGCCTTCTGCGACTCCGCGGAGAACAGGACCCCCTGCGCGTTGGCGATCACACCGACCGGGTAGCCGTGCAGGCGCGCCCACCCCGTCGTGAGCGAGGTCCCGTACAGCGGCTTGAACTCGTCGAAGTCGGAACCGTCGACGATCCGCGCGATGACCTCGCGCGGGTCGAAGGGGGTCTTGAGGTCGCCGGGGACGATCCCGAGGAGTTCGTCCTCGTCGTACTTCGGCGCCTCCGCCATGGCCGGATCGGGGTGCGCCTTGCGGTGGTTGAGGCGGGCGACGATCCGGCGGGCCTGGCGGAGCGCGTCGGACTCGTCGACGGCGTAGTGGTCCGCGAGGCCGGACGTCCGGGCGTGCATCTCGGCGCCGCCCAGCGACTCGTCGTCGCTCTCCTCGCCCGTCGCCATCCTCACCAGCGGCGGACCGCCGAGGAAGACCTTCGACCGCTCCTTGATCATCACGGTGTGGTCGGACATGCCGGGGACGTACGCGCCGCCGGCGGTCGAGTTGCCGAAGACGACCGCGACCGTGGGGATGCCGGCTGCGGAGAGACGGGTGAGGTCGCGGAAGAGCGCCCCGCCCGGGATGAAGATCTCCTTCTGGGAGGGGAGGTCGGCGCCGCCGGACTCCACCAGCGAGATGACGGGCAGCCGGTTGGCGAACGCGATCTCGTTGGCGCGGAGGGCCTTCTTGAGCGTCCACGGGTTGGAGGCGCCGCCGCGCACGGTCGGGTCGTTGGCGGTGATCAGGCACTCGACGCCCTCGACGACCCCGATGCCGGTGATCAGGGAGGCCCCTACGGCGTAGTCGCTGCCCCAGGCGGCGAGCGGCGACAGTTCGAGGAACGGCGAGTCGGGGTCGACCAGCAGCTCGATGCGCTCGCGGGCGAGCATCTTGCCGCGCGCCCGGTGCCGGGCCGTGTACTTCTCGCCGCCGCCGGCGAGCGCCTTGGTGTGCTCGGCGTCGAGGGAGGTCAGCTTGTCGAGCATGGCGGCGCGGGCGGCGGCGTAGTCGGGTCCGCCGGTGTCGAGGGCGGAGGCGAGGACGGTCACAGGTGTTCCTCCGGGGTGCCGGACGGGAAGGCGGCCGGGACGTCGGGCGGGAAGGCGGAGGCGGAGGCAGGGACGGACGCGAGGACGGTCACAGGTGCTCCTCCGGGGCGTCGGGCGGGAAGGCGGCCGAGGTGCCGGGCGGGAAGGCGGCCGAGGCCTCGTACGGGAGGGCGGCCGGGGCCTCGGGCGGCAGGTCGGCCGGGCTGTCGGGCAGCAGTTCCTCCGGGATGTCGAGGCGGCGGGAGCGGAGCCACTCGCCGAGCGCCTTGGCCTGGGGGTCGAAGCGGGCCTGCGAGGCGACGCCCTCGCCGAGGATCCCGGCGACCGTGAAGTTCACCGCGCGGAGATGGGGGAGGACGTGCCGGGTGACGGCCATCCCGACGGTCTCCGGGAGGAGTTCACGGACCTTCTCCACGGTCAGGGCGTGGACGAGCCAGCGCCACTCCGCCTCCGTGCGGACCCACACGCCGATGTTGGCGTCGCCGCCCTTGTCGCCGCTGCGGGCCCCGGCGACCAGGCCGAGCGGTTCGCGCCGGGTGGACGCCGTCCGGAGCGGTTCGGGGAGGGCCGGTTCCGGGACCGGCGCCAGTTCCCGGGTCCGGGGCGGTACGGGGATCTCCCGGCGGGTCCCGTCGGGGAGCACGGCCGTGTGCGGGACCCCGGAGGCGGGGACGTAGGCCGTCTCGAAGACCCCGTAGGGGGCGCCCCTGCCGGGCGGGGCGGTGACATGGAAGCCGGGGTAGCTCGCGAGGGCCAGTTCGATCGCCGCCCCTGTCAGGGTGCGGCCGACCTTCTCGGGGTCGGGGTCCCGGACGACGAGCCGCAGCAGGGCGCTCGCGGTCTCCTCGGTGGCGGCGTCGGGCCGGTCGGTGCGGACGAGTTCCCAGCGGGTCTCGGCGGGCGGGTTCTCCGCCAGGGCGTCGTGGATCTGCGCCCGGAGGAGGTCCGCCTTGGCCTCGATGCCGAGGCCGGTGAGGACGAACACGACCTCGTTGCGGAAGCCGCCGAGCCGGGTGAGTCCGACCTTGAGCGTCGGGGGCGGCGCCTCGCCCCGTGCGCCCTCGATCCGGACCCGGTCGGGGCCCTCCTGGGTGAGCCGGACGGTGTCGAGGCGGGTGGTCACGTCGGGTCCGGGGTAGCGGGCGCCGGCCGTCTCGTAGAGGAGCTGGGCCGTGACCGTGCCGATGTCGACGAGCCCGCCGGTTCCGGGGTGCTTGGTGATGACCGCGCTGCCGTCCTCGTGGAGTTCGGCGACCGGGAAGCCGGGGCGGCGCAGCAGGCCCGGGTCGTGCTCGCGGAAGAAGGCGTAGTTGCCGCCGGTGGCCTGGGTGCCGCACTCCAGGACGTGTCCGGCGACGACCGCGCCGGCCAGCCGGTCGTACTCCTCCGGGCCCCAGCCGAAGTGCCACTGCGCGGGCCCGGTGACGAGGGCGGCGTCGGTGACCCGGCCGGTGACGACGACATCGGCGCCGGCGGCGAGGCAGGCGGCGATGCCCGCCCCGCCGAGGTAGGCGTTGGCGGCCAGGGCGCCGCCGGTGGCGGGCAGCAGGTCGCCCTCCACATGGGCGATCCGGGTCGGCAGGCCGAGCTTCGCGACGAGCGCGCGCAGGGCGTCGGCGAGCCCGGCGGGGTTGAGGCCGCCGGCGTTGGCGACGATCCGGACCCGGCGCTCGTGGGCGAGGCCGAGGCCCTCCTCCATCTGGCGCAGGAAGGTCTTCGCGTACCCGGCGGAGGGGTCCTTCAGCTGGTCGCGGCCGAGGATGAGCATGGTCAGCTCGGCGAGGTAGTCGCCGGTGAGGACGTCGAGTCCGCCGCCGGTGAGCATCTCGCGGACGGCGTCGAAGCGGTCGCCGTAGAAGCCGGAGGCGTTGCCGATACGGATCATTCCGGGGCTCCGTGGGGTGCGCGGCCGGCGCCCGCCGGGCCCGCGAAGGCCTGGGCGATGGCCAGCCAGCGTTCGGCGTCGGCGCCGTGGGCGACCAGGGCGGTGTCGTCGCGATGCGCGCGCTGGGTGACGAGGAGGCAGAAGTCGAGGGCGGGGCCGGTGACCTTCTGGGCGGCGTCCTCGGGGCCGTACGTCCACAACTCCCCGTCGGGCGCGGCGATCTCGACCCGGACCGGCTCGGCGGGCACCGGGAGGCCCCGTACGAGGAAGGCGTAGTCGCGGGCGCGGTGGCCGATCCAGGCGACGTGCCGGAGCCGGGCGGTGGGCGGGCGGACGGCCCCGAGGGCGTCGGCGACGTCCTGGGCGTGCGCCCAGGTCTCCATCAGCCGGGCCGTGGCCATCGCGGGGGCGCTCATCGGCGGCCCGTACCAGGGGAAACGCACGCCCGGCGGCACCGCGCGCAGGGCCTCCTGGAGCCGTTCGCGGCCCTCGCGCCAGCGGGCGAGGAGAACGGCGGGCGGCAGCTTCGCGCCCTCCTCCGCGCCGTCGTCGACGAAGCGGTCGGGGGCGGCGAGCGCCTTCTCCGTCTCGGCGGCGAAGCCCTCGGTGTCGGTGGCGGCGAGGAGCGCGGCGCGGTCGGTCCAGGCGAGGTGGGCGATCTGGTGGGCGACGGTCCAGCCGGGCGCGGGGGTGGGCGCGGCCCATTCCTCCTCGCTCAACTCTCCGACGAGACGGTCGAGTTCTTCACTCTCGTCGCGCAGGTCGTCGAGGACGACGACGGGGTCGGACACGGTGCGCTCCCCTCGGGGGACGGGCGGTCTCGGGCCTTCGCGAGGAGCATGTCAGTGACACCAGAAACAATCAAGCGTGCTTGCTTTAGATTCTGCGGGAAGTCTCCCGTCATCCCGGAGAGGTACGGCGGCTCCCTCAGGGCCCCCTCCGGTATGACCCTGAATCGTGCCTGGTGGGGCCGTGTCCGGCCGTCCCCCCCTCCTAGCGTGGAGGTCATGTCGTCGTCTCTCCTCACCTTCACCGTCAAGGACTTCGCGGCCCAGCTGCGCCAACTCGTTCTCACCGGCGCGGCGGTCGCCGTCGGGGTCGCCTTCCTCGTCCTGTCGGTCGGCGGCGCGGGCGCGCTCGTCCAGTCCTACGAGCAGTCGGCCGCCGCCGACGTCGGCGGCGCACCCGTCCAGGTCGTCCCGGCCGACGGGCCGTTCCTGCCCGCCGACGCGGCGGCCCGCGCCGCCCGCGTCCCGCACGTGACGGAGGTGGCCGAGCGCCTCGTCGGGTACGCCCATGTGATCACCCCCTCCGGGCGCCCCCTGGACGACCGGGCCCTGGTCACGTCGATCGCCGCCGACCCCGCCCTGCGCTGGCAGCGCCTCGGCGAGGGGCGCTGGCCCGAGGGCCCCGGCGAGGTGGTCCTCGACCGGGAGAGCGCGGACCGCGTCGGCGCGCGCCCCGGCGGCACCGTACGACTGACGAAGGCCGACGGACGTACGACGGAGGCCCTGCTCACCGGCCTCCTGGACACCTCGGCGTCGAACATGCTCGGCTCACAGCCCTCGATCGGGGTGCCGTACGCGGAGACGCGGACGTACGCGGCGGGGGTACGGGCGACGCACCTGGACCTCGGGATCGGCGGGGGACGCGGTTCGGGGGCCGAAACCGACACCGGCACCGGCACCGGCACCGGCACCGGCCAGGATCCGAAAGTGGACGATCTGGCGGTCGCGAAGGCCGTCAAGAAGGCCCTCGGCGGCAAGGCCGTGGCCGCCTACACCCACGCCGGAGCCGTCGACCACGCCACCCGGAGCGCCGGGACCATGTACGCGGTGGTGATGACGGCCGCACTCTCCTTCGTCCTCATCGCGATGGCCGTCGCCCGCATGGTCGTCACCAACACCTTCTCCGTCGTCCTCGCCCAACGCGCCCGCAGGCTCGCCCTGTTGCGCTGCATCGGCGCCGACCGTGAGGAGCTCCTCCGCGTCATCCGCCGCCAGGGCCTGATGCTCGGAGTGCTCGCCTCCGCCGCCGGGCTCGCGGCGGGCGCGGCGGCCTGCGCGCTCGGCACGGCGCTGCTGACGGCCCTCGCCGACCTGGGCCCGGTCGAGGTCTCGCTCATGCCGGGCGGCTGGACGTTCGGCCTGGCCGGGGTGTTCGGGGTGCTGCTCACGCTGTGGGCCGTACGCAAGCCGGCGCGGGCCGCCGCCGCCGTCCCGCCGATCGCCGCGCTCGCCGCGAGCGGGGCGGCCAAGCTGCCGGAACCGGGCAGCCGGGCGGTCCGCGAGACGGTCTCCGCGCTGATGCTGGCCGGTGGGGCCGCGCTGCTCGCCTTCGGCGCGTTCGGCGGCTCGGCACTGGCGGTGCTCCTCGTGACGCTCGGCGCGATCCTGACCTTCTTCGCCGTCCTGCGGTACGCCCACCACCTGCTGCCGCCGCTCGTCGGACTGCTCGGCCTCGCGCTGCGCCGCCCGTTCGGCACCGTCGGAAGGCTGTCCGTGCAGCAGCTGCGGGCGAACGCCCGCCGGACCGCCGCCGCCTCCTCCGCCATGCTCGTCGGCGTCACCGTCGCCGTCTCGGCCGTGACCGCGATCGGCGCCGCGAAGGGCGGACTCGACACCATGCTGGCGAGCCGCATGCCGGCGGTCTTCGCCCTGGACACGGACGCCGGACGGGTGCCGGCCGACGCGGTCGACGCGCTGCGCTCCGCCGACGGGCTGACGGTCACCCCGGTCCGTACGGCCACCCTCAGCGTCGGCGGCCGGAAGACGACCGTCGCGGCGGCCGACCCGGCGGGGCTCAACCCGGACGCGGAAGGCGTGGCGGCGGCCCGAAAGCTGAAGGACGGCGAGGCGCTCGGGCTCACGGGGCGGGGCTCCTCCCCGACCGTCGCGGGCACCCGGCTCACCGTCGTCCCCGGCGGGGCGGCACTGCCCGTCTCGCTCTACCCGGAGGCGACCCTGTACGTCACGGAGGCCACGCTCGCGAAGCTGGCGACCACGGCCGCCGCCCCCGCGATCTCCACCGTGCTGATCAGCCCGGCGGGCGACACCGGCCACGACGCGGCCCGAGCCGCCGTCGACCGGGCCCTCGCCGCGCATCCGGAGATCCGCGTCGCGGACACCGGCAAGGACGCCGAACTCATCCGGGGAACGCTCGACCGGATGATGCTCGTCGTCACCGTGCTGCTCGGCTTCTCCATCGCCATCGCCGCGATCGGCGTGGCCGCCACCCTGATGCTCACCGTCGAGGAGCGCACCCGCGAGTTCGAGACACTCCGCGCGATCGGCCTCGCGGGCGAGCAACTGCGCCGGGTCCTGACCGTCGAGTCGGCGCTGCTCGCCCTCTCCGGCGCGATCGCCGGAACCCTCCTGGGCCTGCTGTACGGAACCCTCGCCGCCCGCTCCGTACTGGCGGGCCACGTCTCCCCGCTCGAAGCGCCGGCCTCGTCGGGCGGTACGGTCCTCGGCATCCTCGCGGCCACGCTCCTCACGGGCATCGCGGCCTCGGTGCTGCCGGTCCGACGGGTACGGAGGATGGTGGTGGTGGACGCGCTGCACGCGGAGTAGCGGCGCGGCGCCCGGCGGCTCAGAGGGTGCCGGAGAGTGTATGCACGTCTGTACGCCCATGCGCATGTGCACCCCCGTGCGCGCCTACGCGGGCACGTCCCCGCGCCACTTCCTCCGGACGACCGACGACAGGGCCGTGACCGCGACGACGAGGGCGAGGGAGCGGAGGGGGAGGAGGGTGCCGGGGGCGTCGTCGATGACGTCGATGCCGTTGCCCACGGCCGTGATCCAACTGACCGTGCCGACGAGGGCCATGGGGCCGACCCGGCGCTCGCCCGTGATGAGCATGCCGATCCACAGGACGATCGGCATGACCAGGAAGGTGTTCACGATCGCCGCCGTGAACGCCTGATCCGTCGAGTACCCCGGCCCCGCCCCCAGCGTCGCCGCCGCCTGACCGGTGAAGGACAGATACAGGCCGTCGGACAGGATCACATGGGAGGCGGCGACGCCGATCGTGGAGACGATCAGCGCCTTCAGCAGCCGGGGGGCGAGCGGGGTGGGTGAGGACGGTGCCATGGCGGTGACTATACGCACGGTCTATACATGCGGTGTATAGCCCCCCTCTCCACGTGACAGCGAGGGGGCGCTTCGACCGACGGCCTTCAACCGTGGGGGTGATGAAGTCCCGCTGAATCGAACGCAGTTCAGGAGTCGGAGGGGAAGACCGTCGCCGCGTAGGCCGCAGCGGCCGGGGCCGGCTGGAGGGCCGCGTGGGCGGCGATGGCATGGATGTCGCGCCAGGCGCGCTCCAGGCCGCCCCCCGCGATGAGCCCCCGGGCGCCACCGGTACGCATCAGGCGCTCGACGGCACCGGCCAGCAGGTCCACGGCGACGGCGGAGTCCCGCTGATTGAGCGCGACGACGGCCGCCCCAGCTCCGTCCCCGTCCTCGGTCCAGTCGTCCGCCCGCGTCGCCGCCGCCCCCAACAGCAGGTGCGCGGCGTCGATTTCGGCCGCGCAGCGGGCAAGAGCCTGCTGGACCACCGGATCCTCCGACAGCGGACGCCCGCCGGGAAGACGGCGGAGTCCCGTCAGAACCGTCCACGCCGCCAGCGCGCCGCGCGCCGCACCGAGCGCCGGAGCGGCGAACAGAAGGGCGGCGACCAGCTGATACGGCACGCGGTGGCAGGGCGCCACCCCGGAACCGCGTACCACGGCGGCTACCGACTCCCCCTCTTCCTCGCGGGCCCCGGTCACCAACGCGTCGCGCACGAAAGTCCGGTGTTCCGGCACGAAGACCGCGTCCGCCTCCTCGATCACCACGCTGTGGCTGCCCGTCGCCCGCAGCCCCACCGCGTCCCACGTCTCCCTGACCCCGACCCGCTCGCGAGGCACGGCGAGGACCCGGTACACCGGCGCGCCCGCCCCGGAGTGATCGAGGGAGGCCAGCAGCACCCACTCCGCATGCTCGACTCCGCTGGCGAACGCCCACTCCCCCGACAGGTTCCAGCCGCCCGGCGCCCGGGTCAGCCGGCCCGCCGGGGGTACGACGGCCGCCGCGACGCGTGTGTCCGGCGAGTCGCCCCACAGCTCGCGCTGCCCCTCGACCGGCAGGTGCGCGGCGAGGCGGCCGTGCGCGGCGAGCAGCACCCCGCACCAGGCGGTGGACGCGCAGGCCGCGCCCACCTCGGCGACGGTGTCGATCAGTTCGGCGAAGCCGCCGGCCGTTCCGCCCCAGCGGCGCGGTACGAAGTGCCGGGCGAGGCCGGCGTCGGTCATCGCGGCGACCACCTCGGGGTGGAGCCGCCCGGTCCGCTCCGACTCCTCGGCGTGCCGCGCGGCGGCGGCGTACAGGTGTCCGGCGGCGAGGGCAGGCACGGTCGCGGGGGTGTCGACGACTGTCATGACGCGTACTCCTTGAGTGGCGGTACTGATGCGAGACTGGCGCGAGTAGAAAAAGATTCGGTCTGGAAGGTATTTTCTGAGCGGCCGTCATGAACCCCATGGAGGCCGGACACGCGACGGGAGGCGGACGCTCGGTGAGGCAACAGGACAGGGCCCGCATGACCTACGACCTGGTGCTCGGCGCCGCAGCCGCCGAGTTCTCCCTGCATGGATTCGCGGGGACGAACCTGGCCGACATCACGGCCCGCACCGGGCTGACCAAGGGAGCCCTCTACGGACACTTCTCGTCCAAGGCGGATCTCGCCGGCGAGCTGACCCGTTCCTTCACGTCGGGATGGGCCGACGCCCTCGCCACCGCCACCGACGAGGCGAAGGCGAAGGCGAAGGCGAAGGAAGAGACGGAGGAGCACGCGGAGGGGGACACCGAGGAGGACCGGGCACTGCCCGCCCTCCGCCGGCTGCTCGTCGGACTCTCCCGAAGGGCGTACGAGGACCTGCCGTTCGCGGCGGGGCTGCGCCTGGTCATGGACGCGGCCCGCGCCGAGGGAACCGTGCCCGCCCACCTCGACGACCTCGCTGCCGTGGTGGCCCTCCTGATCCGGAAGGGCCAGGAGGAGGGCTCCGTGTCCGACGCCCACCCGGCCGGGCTTCTGGCCCAGCTCGTGGTGGCGTTGCTCGTGGGCGCCCCCGCCGTGGTGACGGCGACGGACGCGACGGCCGGTCCGGCCGAGTTCGTACGCGAGGTGTGGGACCTCCTGGAACCGTCACTGTCCGACACCCCTCGTCCTGCGCGCGGATGAGGTGGGGTGATGACGGAAACAAGGGGATGAACGACGGCACCGGCGGAAGTCACCGCCCCCGAAGCCTCCTTGGCGGCGGGGCTTCTCCGGCGGTGGGGCCGACCGGGACCGGGGCAGCTGATGCGGGGGAAGACCGTAGGGCGGGGGGGGAACCCGTACGGCAGGGGGAACCCGTACGGGCGAAGGGGGAACCCGTACGGCAGGGGGGACCCGTACGGGCGAAGGGGGAACCCGTACAGCGAGGGGAACCCGTACGGGCGAAGGGGGAACCCGTACAGGCGGGGGAACCCATACAGCGAGGGGAACCCGTACAGGCGAGGGGGAACCCGTACGGCGGAAACCGCTGTGCCCAGGGAACCCATACGGCGGGGGCTTCTCCGCCAGTGCGGGCTCTTCCGGCGGTGGTGGGGGTCCGCCGGTGCGGGCTTCTCAAGAAATGGGGGTCTCCGTGGCGGAGGTCCCCGGCGCCGGGTCGGCCGGGCGCCGGGGCGGCGGGCCGCCGGTAGTGGTTCCCGCGGCGCTCGGCCGCGTCCACTACGGAGCCTCAGGCCGCCTGTGGTGTCAGTGCGCGGGCCGGTGGGGCGGAGGGCCGCGCGGTCATGGAGCCGGGCAGCGGCACGGGGCCCGGCAGCCAGGACCAGGTGGCCGTCTCCGCGCGGGGCGCGGACACCGGCCCGTCGCCGACCAGGACCGGATGGCCGACGGCCCGCAGCAGCGGCAGATCGCTCTCGTCGTCCGCGTACGCGGAACAGTCCTCGGGGGCGAGGCCGAAGGCCGTCATGATCCGGTGGGCCGCCTCGGCCTTGGCCTCGCCGATCATCGGCGCGCCGATCAGTTCCCCGGTGAGCCGGCCCTCCGAGGTCACCTCGGGCACGGTGCAGACCACCAGGTCGGCGCCGATCTCCCGGGCCAGCGGGTCGAGACAGGCGGCGAAGGCCCCGGAGACGAGGACGACCAGGTCGCCGGCGTCGGCGTGACGGCGCAGCGCCTCGTACACGGGCGTGTGGAGCAGACCGCCGGCGCGGGCCTTCCCGTACCACTCCTGACCGCAGGCCTCCAGGTCGTCGAGGTGGCTGCCGGCGAGGAAGCGGAAGAAGGAACGGTTCACCTGCTCCCGGGGCACCCCCTCGCGGATCTGCTGCTGGAGCGAGGCGCGCGCCGCGGCGAGCCTGCGGGCGGCGACCTCCCCGCGTCCGCAGAAACGCGCGAGGACACAGGCCATGCTCTTGCAGGTGATCAGGGTCTCGTCCACGTCGAAGAACGCGGCCCGGGCGGGAGCGATGCTCATGCTCTTCTCCCTCTGCCCGCGACACCGGCGTCCGCGATACGAGCATCCCCGATGCGGGAGTCCCCGAGACGCGCGTCCCCGAACTGCCCCTTGAGGAACCGCCCGCCGGCACCGGCGCCCACACCGGCACCGGCACCCGCGCCCGCCCCGAAGGCCCTGCCACCGCCCGTCGGAACGACCCGGCGCTCCCGGACCTGCTGCGGCTCGGCGATCTCGTGCTGCGCCGTCTCGACGAGTTCGAGGATGCGTTCCGCCAGGGGCCGCAGACGCGCTCCCGCCGGTGTGAGTTCCACGGAGCGGTTGCCCCGCCGTTGGAAGAGCGACGCCCCCATGTCCTCCTCCAGGCCCTTGATCTGCGCGGTCACCGCGGGCTGGGAGTAGTGCAGGTTGTGAGCGGCGCGGGTGAAGCTGAGCTCGCGGGCCACTTCGCGGAAGGCCCGTAAGTGCTGGAGTTCCATCTCCGTACCTTTCTACGCTCGTCCGTTCTCGCCTTGGCCTTGCTCTCGTACGTTCACGCGGCGCGGCGGGCCACGGCCGTCGCGAGGACGCGGCTCCCCTGGGTGGCGGCAAGCCGCACCCGGCCGTCAGGGGTCGCCGTCGCCTCGACGGTCACGGTCTCGGCCAGCTCGCCGAAGACGGCGAACTCGGCGTCGAGCGAGGCGAGCGCCACCGGGGCGCCGACTCCCGCCCGGGCTCCCGCGACCGCTCCCCCGCCCGTTCCCCCGGTCCGCCCCGTCAGCAGCGCCGCCTGGCGGAAGGCCTCCAGGAGCAGCATCCCGGGTACGTGGTCCGAGGGGTGCTCGAAGTACCCGGGGTGCGTCGGGTCGACGCGCAGCCGCCACGTACCCGGGGCACCCGGTACGGACAGGAGCACGCCCCGGCCCTCCGCGGAGTCCCCGGCGGCAACGGCACCCGCGACGGGACCCGCGGGCTGCGCCGCCGTACGCCCCCGCTGCCGCAGCCGCCCGTACCGCACCCCGTCGATCACGGTCACGCCGGCGGAGGCGCGGGCGCACTCGCGGCCCCCGGCCTCGATCACCATGTCGAAGCGGGCGTCGAAGCGGCGCGGGTTGCGCCCTCCGGCCGGCGTCACGACCCTCACGTCGACGACGACCGGGAGCGGCCCGCCGCCGACCCGGAGGGCACCCGGGTCGCTGATGCGCAGCGACAGCGCCTTGAAGATGAAGTGGTGGCCGAGTGGCACGTCGTGGTAGCGGTGGCTCAGGAAGATCCCGGCCTGCCGTACGGCCTCGACGAGCAGCATGAAGTCGGCCTGCCCGGTCTTCTCCGGGCGGTACAGCGCGTGGTTGCGGGGCAGTTGGGCGCCGACCAGGAAGCGGTCCGCGCCGGCCACGACCGCGTCGGTGAGGAAGACCTCCGTCACCGAGGCGCGGTGCACGAGCCGCCGGGAGACGGTCCGGTCGAAGCTGAGCCCCTCCTTGGCCTCCCGTATCAGTGACTCCAGTGACTCCAGGGGCTCAAGCGGTTCAAGAGGCAATACGGTCTGCAGCACACCGATGGACATCCTTTTCCCCCTCAAGGTGAATCATCGTGGCGACGAGGGACCTCGGCGGTCCCTCGGCAGCAAGAAATATACCTTCGAGAATGTATATTGCAAGGCGTAGGCACGAGAGAGGCGGACAGGCATGGCGACACCCCGAAGCGAACCGAAGCAGGAACGCGCCCGGCGCACGAAGGTGCACATCCTCCAGTCGGCGGCCGAGCTGTTCTCGGAGCGCGGCTACGCGACCGTGACACTCCAGGACGTCGCCGAACGGGCCGAGATGACCAAGGGGGCGGTGTATTTCCACTACACGAACAAGGAGGCCCTCGCCGTCGCGGTCGTCCAGGAGCACTACGCCCGCTGGCCCGGGATCCTCAACGGCGCCGAGGGCGACCACGAGGAGCCCTTCGACCGGCTCGCGGCCGTCCTGGACACCGTCACCAGGGCGTTCGCGCGCGACATCGTCGTCCAGGCGGGCGCCCGGCTCCAGATCGAACGGGCGCTCATCGACGCCGAGCTGCCCGAGCCGTACGTCGGCTGGGAGGACTACCTCAGCAGGCTGATCGCCGAGGCCCAGGACGCCGGACAACTGCGGGCCGGAGTGGAACCTCGCGCCGCCGCCCGCGTCCTGGTCTCCGCCTTCTTCGGCATGCAGCACATCTCCGACGTCCTGACCCGGCGCAAGGACCTTCCCGAGCGGTACGCGGAGCTGCGCACCGTACTCCTCGACGGGATGCGCGGCTGACCAGCCGCGCACGCCCGCCGTGAGAGACCGGAAACGGCGTGGCCCCCCACGAGAGGTGGGAGGCCACGCCGTATGCGTTCAGCGGCCGTCGGCCGCTCCGTACGCGATCAGGACCTGCTGCCCGAACCGACGGGTGCCGCAGCGGAAGCGGAAGCAGAAGCGGAACCGGAAGCCGTACCAGCGGACGCACCGGTGGCCGCCGCGGACGACGTGGCGCTCGAAGCGACGGGGGCCGGGGTCGCCGCCGGGGCCGCCTTCGCCGCGATGCGGCGCAGGTACAGGTTGTTGAAGACCAGCGCCGCCGCCGTGAGCGCGGCACCGACGATCTGCACGCCCGCCGGGACGACACCCGTCAGGGCGGAGATCACGAAGGCCGTGATCGGCACCACGTCCATGAAGAGGACGCCGTTGAGCGGGCCGAGGTAGCGGTTGCCGAAGTTCCAGCCGAGCACACCCACGAACCCGGCGATGACGCTCATGTACGCCAACTGGGGAAGGATCGAGCCGACCGCGCCCGCCGTCGGGACCGGCACGCCGCCGGCGGCCAGGATGATCGCCGTGATCACCGTGGCGCTGGCGAGACCGAGGACCGTGGTGATCGCCGTGTACTTGATCGGGGACCAGGTCGGGAAGTAGCCGGCGCCCGAGGTGTAGACGACCCAGCACAGCGCGGCGAAGAGCAGCAGGGCGTCGGCGCCGGCCGTCTTCGGGTCGGCGATCAGCGAGCCGATGTCACCGTTCGAGACGACGAGGATGGTGCCGACGAAGGACATCGCGATGAAGACGAGCGAGAACTTCGGCGGAACGACCTTCTTCAGCACCCAGTTCACGAGGAAGCCCATCATGGGCATGGTCGCCATCATGATCGAGGCGTTGAGGGCGCCCCGCTCGCCGATGAGGTCCTGGCCGAAGAAGACCAGGAACTGGAAGCCCGCGAAGCCGGCCGTACCGAACAGCCAGGCCAGACCGATGCGTTCGCCCTTCAGGCGCAGCCCCTCGCGTCCCTCCCGCATCCGCAGGAAGACCAGGAACATCGCGCCGGCGATGGTGTACCGCATGACGGTGAAGGTGAAGGGGTCGATGTGCTGGAGGGTGGAGTCCATCAGGGGGAACATCGCGCCCCAGGACACCGTGGCCAGGAGGCAGAGAAGGACGCCTCGCGTGTACGTGTTCTGACTGTTCATGAGTCTTCCTGTCGGGCCTGAGCGGGCTGGGAGTTGAGGGCCTGCGGGGAGGGAGAGGGGTGACGGAACGGAGAGGAGGGCGGCCGGGCCCCGGGTCCGGAGGAGGGGGTACGGGCTCCGGGACCCGGCCGCGTGCGTGCGTGTTCGTGTGTGTGGGCGGGGGGCCGGGGTCAGACCCCGGCCGGCTCCGGCTCGCGGATCTCCGCCGGCCGGACGTCGAGGAGGTGGAGCACCGACTCCAGGAGCTGGGCCGCCCGGACCTTGCCGGTCGGGCTGTACGGGATGGCCTCGACGGGCACCACGTACGCCGGGAGGCAGGGCACGCGGCGGGCGCAGGCGGCGCTGACCGCCCGGTATCCGCTCTCCTGGCGCTCGGGCGCCACCGGCGTGAAGGGGACGACGAGCACCTCGCCCGCCCCGGGAAGGTTCGTCCGCAGCACGGCGGTCTCCCGGACGCAGGGCAGGTCCATCAGGTCGGCTTCGAGGCCGAAGATGTTGACGTCGAGAGGCTTGCCCGCCTCCGCCTTGGCCACGCCGTCGTTGCGGCCGGTGAGTTCGAGCCGGCCGGCCTCGTCGACGAGGCCGCTGTCACCGGTCAACAGGAAGCGCTGGGTACGCCCGCCGTAGTCGAGGGTCATGAAGTCGGGCTCGCTGGTCGCGTAACTGTCCATGAGCTGGTAGCTGGCGATGGCGACCCGGCCCCGACTGCCCTTCGGGAGCGGCTTGTTGTCGGCGTCGAGGACGACGACGGTGTTGCCGGGCATGGGGCGGCCGGAGCGGCAGGGCGCCACGTGCAGCTCCTCGGGGCCGATCATGACGTTCACGCCGGTCTCGGTGGTCCCGTAGTAGAGGTGCAGGACGGGGCCGAGGCGGTCCCAGGCGTTGTTGATGACCCAGCGGTTGAGGTGCCGGCCGCCGGAGAGCACGAAGTGCAGGCGCGACGTCTTGTGCAGGTGCTCGGAGTTCGGGTGGGCGACGACCCGGGCGAGGACCGGCGGGACCATCAGGGTGGTGGACACGCCCTCGTCCTGGATGATCCGGATGAGTTCCTCGGCGTCGTCGTGCGGGCCGAGGACGACGGTGCCGCCCAGGGTGAGGAAGATGCGCGCCCAGCCGGGCCCGGAGGCGTGGTAGAGCGGGACGGTCACCAGGTGCACGTCCTCCTCGTCGAAGGCGTACTGGTCGACGAGATCGGCGAACCGGCGCGCCTCGAAGGAGGTCCGGCGGACGACCATCTTGGGCACGCCGCTGGTGCCGGAGGTGAAGGAGAAGGCCTCGAAGGGCTGCTCGACGGGCTGCGGGTCGCCGGGCGCCGACACGAGGAGGTCGGTGAAGCTGACCGAGACGGTGTGGCCGTCGGGGAGGCCCACGGGCTCGCTGTCGATGAATATGTCGAGTATGTCTCTGCCGTTCGGCCAGCCGCACCCCTCGACGAGGCCGCGGTGGGCCTTCGAGGTGATCACGACGGTCGGCTCCAGCTGGTCGAGCGCCGCGGTGGTCGCGACGGGCCCGGCGGTGTAGTCGAGGCCGACGCAGGGGATGCCGAGCGAGCTGACGGCGGCCATGGCGACCACCAGCTCCCAGCTGTTCTCGGCGAGGAAGACGGCACGTGCGGGCCGGGTCTCGGGCAGCAGGTCCTGAATGGCGCAGGCCACGCGGCTGACCTTGTCGGAGAAACTCGCCCAGGTCATTCGGGTCTCGCCGTCGACGACGGCGACGCGCTGGGGCCAGCGGGCGGCGTGCTTACGGATGTCCGCGATCTTGATCATGGAGGTGTCTCCCTGGAGGTCGGGCGGGACGGTCGTAGCGGGCGGAGCGGTACGGAGGGGGCGGAGCGGTACGGAGGGGGCGGAGCGGTACGGATGGAGGGTGCGGGGCTCGGGTGCGGGGCTCGGGTGCGGGGCTCGGGTGCGGGGCTCGGGTGCGGGGCTCGGGTGCGGGGCTCGGGTGCGGGGCTCGGGTGCGGGGTCCCGGACCTCAGCGGGTGGCGCCGGCCGTGGCGTTCGCCGCCGCCGACACCGTGGCCGCGGTGGTCGACGCGGCGGATACGGCGGTGGCCGCACCGGCGAGGCGAGCGGAGACCGGCGCGGGAGGCACGGACGGAACGGCTGGCACGGACGGCAGGGAGGGGAGGGGCGGGATCGACGGGATCGACGGCACGGACGGCAGGGCCCCCGTCGCCGCCGCCTGCGCGGCCAGTTCGCCCGCCGAGACGGTCGGGTTCCGCAGCGTGTAGATCTCGCAGCCACTGGACCGCAGGGAGTCGATCTGACTGAGC
This sequence comes from Streptomyces sp. NPDC001728, assembly GCF_040297565.1. Taxonomy (NCBI): domain Bacteria; kingdom Bacillati; phylum Actinomycetota; class Actinomycetes; order Kitasatosporales; family Streptomycetaceae; genus Streptomyces; species Streptomyces sp. NPDC001728. The sequence continues at coordinate 96,698 of NZ_JBEOZK010000011.1, read as the reverse complement.
GTCCGCTCGCAGAGCTTCTCGCCGGGCACGGTGATGGGGATGCCGGGCGGGTAGGCGATGATGAAGTGCTCGGAGGTGCCCGTGGACAGGGCCGCCGAGGCGCTTCGGTAGGTGCGCTGGATGGTGCGGAGGGCTTCGAGGAGCCGTAGCAGCGTCGCCTCGTCCACACCGATGTGGATGTGGAAGAGGACGGCGTCGCCGCTCTCACGGGCGACGTACAGCGCGTACTCGTCGAAGAGCATCCGCCGGAAGTCCGCCGCCGTGACGCCGAGGGCGCTGATGTCGACGAGGACCCGGGTGGGGTCGTCGCTGACGAGCTGCGCCGGGTCGACGAGGTGCCCGTCGGGCCCGAGCGGCCGGTACGCGGAGAGGCGCGGGTCCGTGGCGAGTTCGACGCGCAGGGTGCGGGCGAGGCCGAGGGAACGGCCGAGGAGCGCCTCGCCCTCCGTCTCGGCCTGGAGCCGGGCCAGGTCCAGGCTGGCGAGGACGGGCCAGCTGGGCGAGGTGGTGTGGTGCTGGAAGAGGGCCTGCGCGGTGCGTTCGCGGGCTTCGCCGTCGCCGATGAGGTGCAGGTACGAGCCCTGCCGGAGCGCGGACATCGACTTGTGCGCGGAGTGGGTGACGGCGACGTTCATGGCGAGGCGGGGGTCGGCGGCGCGCAGTGCCTCGACGGCGTGCAGCGCGGTGAGCGGGCGCAGCCGGGGGTGGAAGCGGTGGGCCGCGCCCCAGGCCTCGTCGACGAGGACGGAGACGCCGGGGTGGACGGCGGCGAGTTCCGCGAGGACGGTCGGCAGGTCGTACCGGACACCGTCGTAGGAGACGGCGGAGAGGACGACGGTGTCGTAGGGCCGGCCCTCGACGGCGGCGGCGCGGAACATCTCGAGGAGCCGGGGCAGGTCGGCGTACGTCCGCGGGCAGTCGTCGCAGCAGCGCTGCATGGGTGCGTACGCGACCTGGACGCCGAGCGAGTTGAGTGCGAAGTGCACCGACTGATGGCAGGAGCGGTCCGCGAGGACCCGGGAGCCGGGCTGGGTCAGCGCGGTGAGCGCGACGCGGTTGGCGGTGCTGGTGCCGGCCGACAGGAAGAAGGTGGCGTCGGCACCGAAGCTGCGGGCGGCGAGGCGCTGGGCCTCCCGGAGCGGGCCTCGGGGCCGGAAGAAGGAGTCGAGCATCGTGCCGCTGTAGGACACGTCGGCCGCGAGCTGCGCGGCGCCGAAGAGCGCCTCGTAGGTCTCCCGCATGTGGGAGTCGCGGATAGACCGGCCGTGCGAGAGCGGCAGCGCGTGGAACGTGGCGATGTCACGTCGGGCGACTGCGAGCACGGCGTCAGCGAGGGGGGTGGTCCTGCCGTCCGGGTAGGCCCCGGGGCGAGCCGGCAGAGGAGCCGGCTCCGGAGTGGAGCTGGTGGATGCGGTCATGGACCCATGAAATAAAAACCTTCGCGAAGGTATCAACTGTCATCAGTGACGCTGATGGACCCCCGGACCCGCCACCCGGCCGACCAGCACCGATGCCACGGCGGCCGATCGCGGCCTACCCGGCGGTCCGGCGGGGCCGGGGCACGAGTTCACCCCCACAGTTGGGACAGACATCGCTCATGGCGTCGGCGCAGGGCACGCAGAAACTGCACTCGTACGAGCAGATCCGGGCGTCCCCGTCGGCCGCGAGGGCGGCGGTCCCGCACTTCTCGCACCGGTCACGCATCTCCAGGGCCACGACGGCCTCCTTCCCTCGCACGCGCAACGCGTACGTCCGATGAGAAACCCATCGTCGAGGAGGCCGCACCCACGGGAAACAGCCCGAAAGCCAATGATCAACAGGATCGGGTCAGTGTCTGACCAGGCAGAAGGGGTGACCGGCCGGGTCCGCGTAGACCTTCCAGCGTCGGGTGCCCTCGCCCGCGTCCAGGAGGGTCGCCCCCAGGGCGCGGACCCGCTCGTCGGCGGCGTCCAGGTCGGCGACCTCGAAGTCGAGATGGGCCTGCTGGGGGCGGTCGGGGTGCGGCCACGTCGGCGGGCGGTGGTCGGCGACGCCCTGGAAGCAGAGGACGAGCCCGCCGGGCGTGTGCAGGGTGGACCAGGCCGCACCGAGGTGCCAGCGGGGATCCGGCCGGTCGACCTCGCCGCCGAGGACGGCGCGGTAGAACTCGGCGAGCTCGGCGGGCACGGGGCAGTCGATGACGAGGCACTGCAGTTCGGCGATCACGCCGGGAGTCTAGGGCTGGGCGGGAGAGGACGGCGGATCGTCACGGAACCCGGGTGCGGGGCCCCGCGCCCCTGCCCTCCCCTCCCCCTACGGGCCGGGCCCCCTACGGGCCGGGCCGGGCCGGGGGCCCCTACGGGCCGGGCCGGGCCGGGGGCCCACCCCTTACGGGCCCGGCCGGGAAGCTCCTTGCCCTAGGAGGCGAGGTCCCGTGTCCGGTTGCCCCGGACCTGGGTGCGGATCGCACCCATGCTCGCCGCGATGACGAGAGCGATGGCCAGCGCGTCCGTCAGCGACAGGCCCTGGTGGAGGACGAGGAAGCCGGCCGCCGCCGCGATGGCCGGTTCCAGGCTCATCAGGATCGCGAACGTGGGCGCGGGCAGGCGGCGCAGGGCGAGGAGTTCGAGGGTGTACGGCAGGACGGAGGACATCAGCGCGACCCCCAGACCCAGGGCGATCGTCGACGGCACGAGGAGCTTGGCGCCCGCCTCCGCGATGCCCAGCGGCAGGCTCAGGACCGCGCCGAACGCCATCGCGAGCGCGAGCCCGTCGGCCTGCGGGAAGCGTCGGCCCGTGCGCGCGCTGAACACGATGTACGTCGCCCACATCACGCCCGCGGCCAGCGCGAACCCGGCACCGACCGGATCCAGCCGGTCCAGACCGCCACCGCCGAGCAGGACGACACCGCCGAGGGCCAGCCCGGCCCAGAGCAGGTTCACCAGACGCCGGGAGGCGACGACCGAGAGGATCAGCGGGCCGAGGACCTCCAGGGTCACCGCCGCGCCCAGCGGTATGCGGTCGGCGGCCTGGTAGAAGAGGATGTTCATCCCCGCCATGGCCGTACCGAACGCGACGACCGTGCCCCAGTCGGCCCGGCTGTAGCCCCGGACCTTGGGGCGGCAGACCAGGAGCAGGACAAGGGCGGCGAGCACGAGCCGCAGGGTCACGACACCGAGGGCGCCGGCCCGGGGCATCAGAAGGACGGCGACGGCGGAGCCGAACTGCACGGAGAGCCCGCCGGCGACGACGAGCGCGACGGGGCCGAGCCGGTGGCCGGATCCCTTACGGGCCGCGAAGCCCGTCGACTCGGGGGCACCTGCCGCTCCCGGGGTGCCGGGCGCTCCCGAGGAGCCCGCCGTCCCCGAGGAGCCTGCCGCTCCCGGGGCGCCCTTCGACCCCGCGCCGACCCCGGCGCGCGCCGGGGCGGGGGCCGGGGTCAGGGTCGCCTCCTTGACCGGACTGTCCACCGACGACTCCTCACTCGTTCACTGAACTGCACTTTCAGTCCAGAATAATGCACCCTTGGCTCGATGTCGCCAAAGTCCCCCTCCCACGCTACGAGCCCCCGCGCGGCACCGGAAATGCCGATTGGGCTGCGGTTATGCTCGGAAGGCATGAGCATCGAGCTACGCCACCTCCGCTGCTTCCTCGCCATCGCCGAGGAATCCAGCCTCACCAGGGCGGCCGTGCGACTCCACCTCACCCAGCCGGCCGTCTCCCGCACGCTCGCCGCGCTCGAAACGCACTTGGGCGCCCGGCTCGTCGAGCGCAGCACCCACCACCTCGCCCTGACCGCCGACGGCCGCGCCTTCCAGGACCGGGCGGCGGCGGCGCTCGCAGCGTTCGACGCCGCCGTGGACCCGGCGAGGCTCAGACACCGGCCGCTGCGCCTGGGGCACGCGTGGTCGGCGTTCGGCCCGTACACGACGCCGTTGCTACGGCGATGGCAGCGCGAGCACCCGGAGACCCCGCTCGAACTCCTCCGCGTCGACGACCGCACGGCGGGCCTGACGCGGGGAGAGGTGGACGCGGCGCTGCTGAGGGGACCGGTCGAGGCGCCGGGGCTGGTGACCGAGGAACTCACGACGGAGGAACGCGTCGCGGCGGTCCCGGCCGACAGCCCGCTGGCGGACCGGCCGAGGCTGACGCTCGACGACCTGGCGGACGGCACGGTCGTACTGAACACGGTGTCGGGCACGACGGCGCTCACCCTCTGGCCGCCGGGGGCGCGCCCGGCGGCCACGGTGACGGTCGCGAACACGGACGACTGGCTGACGGCGATCGCGGCGGGCAGGGGCGTCGGAGTCTCGTCCGCGTCGACGGCGGCGCTGCACCCGCACCCGGGCGTCACGTACCGCCCCTTGCCCGACGCCCCGACGCTGCCGGTGGTACTGGCATGGCGCGACGCGTTCCCGCACCCGGCGACGGGGGCACTGGCGGCGATGGCGCACGAGATCGTCAGCGGAAAGTGAGGACGACGCGGCGCCGGGCACGGGCGGCGCGGGCGCGGGCGGCGCGGGCGCGGGCGGCGCGGGCGCGGGCGCGACCGGCAGCGGGGCCAGGTCTGCGTGGGTGCGCGCCGTGGGCGGGTGGAAGGTTGGGGGCGGGGTGCGAGGCCGGGCATCGGTTGGGGGTTGGGGGTGGGGTCGGCCGCGCTGGTGAGGGGGTGGGGGCTTGGCCAGTTGCGGGCCTGGGCGGGCGCAGTTCCCTCGTCCCGGGGTGCGCGGGCGGGGAACGGGGCGGCCCGGCGGCGCTTAGCGGGTCCCGGTCGCAGGTGGGCCGGGCTTCAGGCCCCGCCTGTCCGTCTGGGTGGGTGGGTCGAGTGGTTTCCCGCAGTAACTCGGCCTTGGAGGGCCGATCCGGGCCCACTTGAGGGCTATTACCAGGAGTACAGCGGAGTTACCCGCTCTCCAGCCAAACGCCGACGTCACGTCGGAACTCCCGGTCTTCGTTCTTCCTGGCGGGCCGCTCCACCTGCCGCTTCAACTCGCGCAGGACCCCTGGAGAGCCGGCGGGATCGCGGACCGCGTACACGGCCGCACCCGCTTCGTACGTGTCGGCCAGGAGCCAGACGCTGTTGTCCAGGGCCAGCATGGCGAAGCCGGGATGGCCGGCACGGATGCCGAGGAACGTCGCCGCGCCGGCCCCCATGATGTCCCACCGTTCCAGCAGCCGGACCCGCTGCCAGGCGTGCATCGTGCGTCGCCGGCGGTCTTCCTCGGCGGTCCAGGTCCCCCTGGGCAACATGAGGAGGAACTCGCGGTTCTCGTCGATCAGGCCGGAGGACGTGGCGAGTTCGTACCAGGCCTCGTTGAGCCGCTCCACGAATCGCGGGTCCTCGTACTCGACCAGGCAGAACCCGAAGACCCGCTCGCGTTCGTACCCCAGAACATGCGGCACCGCCGAACCCGGAACCGCGTCGGGTATCACCTCGAGCCCGGCTCGCAGCAGCGGCCTGACCACCTTGCGATACCGCTCCTGCCGACCCAACCCGATACCCCCTACCCCACTACCCCATGCCCTGTTCGGCTCGATCGTGCCGCACCCAGCCTATGACCGAGATCGCCTGGCGGCGCTGAGCGGATTCCCGGTCGCAGGCGAGCCGGGAAGCCGCTGAGCTCCGCCCGGCCGCCACACTCACAAAGAGGGCGGGCGCACCGCGCGGCCCGAGCCCCGAACACCCGGCCCGCCCCTAGAAACCTCGCTCCAGCCCCTCGGCCAGCACCTCCGCCAAGTGCCTCGCCCGGAGTCCCTTCGCAGCCCCCGAAGCCGCACCCGACGCCACCCCCTTCACTCCCCCCTTCACTCCCTTCACTCCCTTCGCCCCCTTCATGCCTTTCCCGCCCTTCGCTCGTTCCCCCGCCAACTCCCCGATCTGCGTCCTGCACGAGAAGCCGTCCGCCAGGACTTCCGCCTCCGGTGGGGCCTCCCTGAGGGCCGGGAGCAGTTGGTCCTCCGCGCACGCGACCGAGACCTCGTAGTGGCCCGGTTCGAAACCGAAGTTGCCCGCCAGGCCGCAGCACCCGCCCGACAGCTCTCCCCTCAGACCCGCGCGTTCCCTCAGCCGCCGGTCCGGCCCGTCCCCCAGTACCGCGTGCTGGTGGCAGTGGGTCTGCCCCGCCACCGGCCGGTCCAGGTGCGGCGGTTCCCAGTCCGGCGCCAGCATCTCCAGCGCCTCCGCGAACGTGTGTACCGACGCCGCGAGGCTCGCCGCCCTCGGGTCGTCCGGCAGCAGCTCCGGCAGGTCCGTCCTCAGCGTCGCCGCGCACGAGGGTTCAAGCACGACCACCGGCCTCACGCCTCCCCCCGCCCCCGCAGCCAATCCCCCTCCCGGTCCCTCTCCATCCCCCTCTACCTCCACCGCTCCCTCCTCCTCCATCACGTCCAACATCCGCCCCATCACCTTCCGCGCCGCCCCCAGCTGCCCCGTCGACACGTACGTCAGCCCGCAGCACACCCTCCCCCGCGGCAGCGAGACCCCCAGTCCCGCCGCCTCCAGGACCCGCACCGCCGCCCTTCCCACCTCCGGTGACAAGTGGTCCGTGAACGTGTCCGGCCACAGGGTCAGGGCCGGCGGGCGGGACGAGGCTCGTTCCGCGAACCAGGACGTGAACGTGCTGTCCGCCACGCGCGGCATCGTCCGTTCCGGTGTCAGCCCCGCCCACCGCGCCGCGAACGGCAGCCCCAGCGCCGGGTTCAGCGCCCGTCCGAACCGGTCCAGCCAGTGCGGCAGCCTGCCCATCGTCCAGTGGGAGCGCGGCCTGCGCAGGAACCCGCGCGGCCCCGCGTAGTGCCGGTCCAGGAACTCCGCCTTGTACGCGGCCATGTCGATGCCGACCGGGCAGTCACTCCGGCAGCCCTTGCACGACAGACACAGGTCCAGCGCCTCCCGCACCTCCTCCGAGCGCCAGCCGTCCGTGACGACCTCCCCGAGCGCCATCTCGTGCAGCAGCCTCGCCCGGCCGCGCGTCGAGTGCTTCTCCTCCCCGGTCGCGCGGTACGAGGGACACATCACGTCCGGCCCCGAACTCGGCCCTTCCACGCGGCACTTGGCCACTCCCACACACCGCGCCGCCTCCCTCCCGACCCCGACCAGCGGCAGTCCGGTGAACCGCAGGCCCTCGTCGAGCCGGCGCGGCCGGACGAGCATCCCCGGGTTGAGGCCCCCGTCCGGGTCCCACACGTCCTTCACCGCGCCGAACAGGCCGACCAGCTCCTCCCCGTACATCTTCGGGAGCAGTTCGGCGCGCGCCTGCCCGTCGCCGTGCTCTCCGGAGAGTGAGCCGCCGTGGGCGACCACCAGATCGGCCACCGCCTCCGAGAAGCGGCGGAAGTCCCGTACCCCCTCCCCGGTCCACAGGTCGAAGTCGATCCGGACGTGCACACAGCCGTCACCGAAGTGCCCGTACGGGACTCCCCGGAGGCCGAAATCGGCCAGCAGCGCGCGGAACTCGCGGAGGTACGCGCCGAGCCGCGCCGGCGGGACCGCGCAGTCCTCCCACCCCGGCCAGGCCTCGCCCCCTCCCCCGGACTCCGTCCGAGAGGTGCCCCCAGGCGTCCGCGTCGCCGTCCCCGCCGCGTCCTCCCTGATGCGCCACAGCGCGCGCTGCCCCGCGGGCTCGCGCACCACGGCCGCGTCCAGCGCGTCGGCCGCCCGGACGAGCCGCCGGGCCGCGCCTTCCCCGTCCACCTCGCAGAACAACCACGCCCCACCCCGGGGCAACCCCTCCACTCCACCCCGACCCGACCCCGAGCCCGCACCCCGAGCGGAACCCGCACCCCCACCCCGACCCTGCCCCGGGCCCGCACCCCGGCCCGCGCCCCCACCCCTCACCAGATCCGCCGCCATCCCCTCCACCGTGAGCGGTCCGTACGCCAGCAGGCCCGCCGCCGCGTCCGCCGCCGCGCTCTCGTCCGCGTACCCCAGCACCACCAGCACCGGATCGGCCGGCAGCCGGACCAGGCGTACCGTCGCCTCCGTCACCACCCCGAGCGTGCCCTCGCTGCCGCAGAACGAACGGGCCACGTCCGCGCCCCGCTCGGGCAGCAGCGCGTCGAGCGCGTACCCGGAGATCCGGCGCGGCAGCCCTTCCGGGTATCCGGTCCTCAGCAGCGCGAGGTTCCGGCCGACGAGGTCCATCAGTCCGGGCGGCGCACCCCGCCCCTCCCGCCCCAATGTCAACCTCTCGCCCTGGTACGTCACCACATCGAGCGAGCTCACGTTGTCCGCGGTGGTGCCCCAGGCGACCGAGTGCGCCCCGCACGCGTTGTTGCCGATCATGCCGCCGAGGGTGCAGCGGCTGTGGGTGGACGGGTCGGGGCCGAAGGTCAGTCCGTACGGCCGTGCCGCGTCCCTCAGCCGGTCGAGGACGAGCCCCGGCCGGACGACGGCCGTCCGCTCCTCCGGGTCCAGGGAGACCAGTCCGGCCATGTGCCGTGTGAGGTCGAGCACGACGCCGGTGCCGGTGGCCTGGCCTCCGATGGACGTGCCGCCGCCGCGTGCGACGACCGGTGTGCCGTGCGCCCGGCACACCTCCAGGACCGCCGCCACGTCGTCGGCGTCGCGCGGCGCGACCGTACCGGCGGGCACACGGCGGTAGTTGGAGGCGTCCATGGTCGCCAGGGCGCGCGCGGTGGTCGAGAAGTCGACCTCCCCGGCAATGGCGGACCGCAGATCCGCGCCGAGTCGAGCTGCTTCCGGAGCCTGTTCCTCGTGTGTTCCCACAAGCCCAGGATGTCTCAGTCCTCGTCTCATCGGGCGGACATCCGGCGACCGGCCCCTTCACGACCCGATACTCTCCGCCTCGTGGCTGATATCCAGATTCCCGCTGACATCAAGCCCGCCGACGGCCGTTTCGGCGCGGGCCCCTCCAAGGTGCGTACGGAGGCGCTGGACGCCCTGGCCGCCACCGGCACCTCCCTCCTCGGCACCTCCCACCGCCAGGCTCCGGTCAAGAACCTGGTCGGCGAGGTACGTACCGGCATCCGTGACCTCTTCTCCCTCCCCGAGGGCTACGAGGTGATCCTGGGCAACGGCGGCTCCACCGCCTTCTGGGACGTCGCGACGCACGGTCTGATCGAGCACAAGTCGCAGCACCTCACCTTCGGCGAGTTCTCCTCCAAGTTCGCGAAGGCCGCCAAGCTGGCCCCGTGGCTGGCCGAGCCGACCGTGATCTCCTCCGACCCGGGCACCCACCCGGAGCCGGTGGCCGAGGCGGGTGTCGACGTCTACGCGTACACCCACAACGAGACCTCCACCGGTGTCGCCGCCCCGGTCAAGCGGGTCGCCGGCGCCGACGCGGGCGCGCTCGTCCTGGTCGACGCGACCTCCGGCGCGGGCGGCCTCCCGGTCGACATCGCCGAGACGGACGTCTACTACTTCGCCCCGCAGAAGTCCTTCGCCGCCGAGGGCGGCCTGTGGCTGGCGGCGTTCTCGCCGGCCGCGCTGGAGCGGGCGCAGACGATCAAGGACTCCGGCCGTCACATCCCGGAGTTCTTCTCCCTGCCGACGGCGATCGACAACTCGCTCAAGAACCAGACGTACAACACCCCGGCGCTCTCGACCCTCTTCCTGCTCAACGAGCAGCTGAAGTGGATCAACGGCCAGGGCGGTCTGGACTGGGCCGTGGCCCGTACGAAGGAGTCCTCGGACGCGCTGTACGGCTGGGCCGAGGAGTCCAAGTACGCGACGCCGTTCGTCACGGACGCGGCGAAGCGCTCGCAGGTCATCGGCACGATCGACTTCGCGGACGAGATCGACGCGGCGGCGGTCGCGAGGGTGCTGCGCGCGAACGGCATCGTCGACACGGAGCCGTACCGAAAGCTGGGCCGCAACCAGCTGCGCGTCGCGATGTTCCCGGCGGTCGACCCGGCGGACGTCCGCGCCCTGACGGCGTGCATCGACTACGTGATCGAAAAGCTCTGACCTCTGGTCGTACGAAGGGCCCGGCACCGGACACCGTCCGCGCCGGGCCCTTCGGCATACCCGGGCCGACCTCGTCGGCGCATCCCGGGCCGGGGGCCCTCCGCCTCACCCGGACCTCTGAGATCAGCGGCTTCCGCGGCGGTGGTCGCTGGGCGCCATGCCGTACGCGCGGCGGAAGGCGCGGCTGAAGTCCGCCTGGCGCCGGAAGCCCCAGCGGCTCGCGATCTCGCCGATTCCGCAGTGCCCGAGAAGCGGGTCGGCGAGGTCCGCCCTGCTGCGTTCGAGGCGGAGGCGCCGGATCAGGGCTCCGACCGTCTCCGGCTCCTCACGGAAGAGCAGATGGAGGAGGCGTACGGAGATGTGGCGGTGGGCGGCGACGGCCGCCGGGCCCAGCTCCGGATCGGACAGGTTGTGGTCGATGAAGGCGCGGACGCGGGTGCGCAGGACCTGCTGCCGGGTCTCGGCGGGCAGCGGGGCCGGGCTGTCGCCGGCGGCGGCCAGGAAGGTGGCGGCGAGGTCGAGAGCCGTGCCGCCCAGTCGGCGCAGCTCGGCGGGCGCGCACCGGTCGGCCTCGGCGCGGAGCCCGTTCAGGTAGGTGGCGAGCAGCGCCCCCGAGCCGGTGCGGGCGGGGAGCGCCCTGCCGAGGAGGCGGTCCGCCCGGTTCTGCGGCAGGGGCAGCGCGGCCCGGGACAGGCGCAGCAGGGTGACCTGCGGGAGCCGCCCCTCGTCGTGGAACTCGCAGATCTGGCGAGCACCGGGGGCACCCAGGTCGCCGCCGACAAGATCGCCCTGCCCGGCGGCGAGCTGCTGCTGACGCTTCCCGGGGAGCGGAAGGCCCGCGACCTGGACGCGACGGCGGTCCCGGGCGACACCGTGGGCACCTGCCGCTGCTCGTACGTGTGCGCCTACAAGTTCGAGAACTTCACGGGCGACCGGTTCGACATGTTCACCTGCGACCACCTGTTCCGCATCGAGTGGAACACGACCGGCTCCTGGATCAACAACCAGCGCTCGGACCTGTACGCGGACTTCTACGACAAGGCCAAGGCCATCCGCTGGACCTCGCCCGGCGGTCTCAGCTACGACCCGCAGGCCATGGCGCTGGGTCTGGTACGTGAGCCCCTGCTGATCCGCCGCTCCGGGCTCAGTCCCGGCGCAGCAGTCGTTTGACGCCGACCACGAGGATCGTGGCGCCCGCGAGGACGAGGAAGCCGACGGTGACGTTGCCCTTCTCGCCCTCGGCTGCGGGGGACGAGGGGGAGTCGGGCGCGCCGCCCGGCGACTCCTTCGGCTTCCCGGAGGGCTGCTCCGCTCCTGGCCGCTCCACCCGCAGGACCCGGCTGTCGCGGCCCTCCGAGCCGAACATGAACGCCGAGCCGTCTCTCGTGTACGTCACCGACTCCGCCTGCCCCTGGAAGGGGGCCCCGACCGCCGTGCCGTCGTCACCGAGGCTGCCGCCGCCCGGGCCGCCCTCCTTCCAGGCGTACTCCTTCGCGCTGAAGTAGCCGCGCAGGACCAGCCTGCCACCGTCCGGCGAGAAGGCGCCGTCGGTCACCCACGGCACCTCGTCGACCTTCCGGAAGACGTTCGTCCCCGAGGAGGAGAGCCGCTCGGGGCCCGCGTACAGCCCGCCGCCGTCCTCGTTCTTGCTGGCGATGTACACCCGGCCGGTCTTCGGATGGACCATCAGTGCCTCGGCGTTGCGCGGCCCGTCGGCGTACTTCACGACGTACTGCTTCGCCGCCACCGTCCGGTCCCCCAGCTCCTTCGGCTCGGGGAAGCGGTAGATCCAGACGTGGTCCCAGGAGCCGTCGAGATTGTCGCCGATGTCGCCGACGTAGATGTCGCCGTCCGGGCCGATCGCGATGGCCTCCATGTCCCGGGGGGTCCCGACCCCCTTCATCGTCAGGGTCGCGACCGTCTTTCCCGTACGGGAGTCGATGCCGTAGATCAGGGGGGCGTCCTGGTCGTTGTGCGTCCAGTAGATCCCGGGGTGGGCCCGGCTCGCGGCGAGGCCGCTGGACTCGGTGACCCGGGAGTCCTCGATGGTGAAGTCCCGGTCGGGCTCCTGCCCTTCGGCATGGGCGAGACCGGCCGGGAGCAGCACCAGGGCCGCCGCCGCGCCGAGAGCACACAGAGCAGATCGCATGACCCAAGCCTGCCACGGTGCGGCGGCGCCGGCCTGGCCCCTCGACCCTGAAAACTCCCTTGACCTGCCCCGGAGCCACTGTCAGGGTCGCGCCCGTGACCACCTCCACACCGCAGCCCTCCGCCCCGCAGCCCTCCTCCGCGCAGCCCTCCGCCCCGCAGCCCTCCTCCGCGCAGCCCTCCGCCCCGCAGCCCTCCTCCGCGCAGCCCTCCGCCCCGCAGCCCTCCGCCCCGCAGACCTTCTCCGCGCCCGACGGCACGACGCTCGCCTACCACGTGTCCGGCTCCGGTACCCCGCTGCTCTGTCTCCCCGGCGGCCCCTTCCAGGACTCCGCCTACCTCGGCGACCTCGGCGGGCTGAGCGCCCACCGGCGGCTGATCCGGCTCGACCTCAGGGGCACGGGCGCGTCCGCCGTGCCGGACGACCCGGCCTCGTACCGCTGCGACCGGCTCGTCGAGGACGTGGAGGCGCTGCGCGCGCACCTGGGCCTGGAGACCGTCGACGTGCTCGGGCACTCGGCGGGCGCGAACCTCGCGGCGCTGTACACGGCCCGGTACCCGCAGCGGGTGGCCCGCCTGGTCCTCCTCACCCCGGGCACGGCGGCCGTCGGGATCGACACGAGCGGCGAGGAGCGGCTCGCGGCGGCCCGCCGGCCGTGGCGCGAGGAGGAGCCGTGGTTCCCGGAGGCGTACGCGGCCCTGGAGGAGCTCGCGGCGGGGCGCGGGAGCGCGGCGGCCTTCGCGGCGGTCGCGCCGTTCTTCCACGGCACCTGGGACGAGGCGGCGCGGGAGCGGCACGCGGAGAGCGACCGGCGGCGCAACGCCGAGGGGGCGGCCGTCCACAGCAGCGAGGGCGCCTTCGAACCGGCCGCCACGCGCGCGGTGTTGGCGACGTTCGACCGGCCGGTCCTCGTCGTCGCCGGCGAGGGCGACGCGAACACCCCGGTGCCGACGGCCACCGCGTACGCGGAGCTGTTCCCGAAGGGCGAGCCGGCCGTCGTGGCGGGCGCCGGGCACTTCCCGTGGCATGACGACGCGGAGGGGCTCCTGACGACCGTGGAAACCTTCCTGAAGGACTGAGGACTGGAGACAGGAAGGCCCGGAACCCGGAACCCGGAGCCCTGAGCCGTGAGCCCTGAGCCGTGAGCCGTGAGCCGTGGGAGCTGACGCCTGAGGCCCGACGCGCACCCCCGTCGTGTCCCGGATCACGTCGCTGCCCCGGGACCGCGTCCGCGATGATATGACCATGCGTTTTCTGTTCGTCGGCGACAGCATGACCATCGGACGCGCCGGCGACTGGACCTGGCGCTACCGCATGTGGCGGCACCTGGAGTCCGCGTTCCCGGGCGGGTACGAGATCGTCGGCCCGCGCACCGGACTGTACGACCCCGCCGCCGACGCCCCGGCCTCCGCGGCGTACGCCGACCCGGCCTTCCCCGAGCCCGCCCGCAGGCATCTGGCCGGCTGGGGCGAGGGCTGGCTGCACATGGCGCCGGTGATCGGCGGGACCGTCACGGCGACCGGGGCCGACGTCCTGCTGGTCTCGCTCGGTCTGATCGACCTCGGTTTCTACACCAACAGCGATCAGACCGAGGCGAACGTCCGGGCCTTCGTCGCGGCGGCCCGCGCCGCGAACCCGCACGTCAGGGCGGTCCTCCTGCCCGTCATACCCAATGTCCGCGCAGGCTACGACGCCCCCTTCGCGGCCGAGTGCACCCGCTTCAACGAGCTGCTCGCGAAGGCGGTCGCCGACCTGGACACGGCCGCCTCGCCGCTGCTGCTCGCGACGGTCCCGGAGTCGTACGACCTCGGAGCCGACACGTACGACGGCACCCACCCGGGCCCCACCGGGGAACACAAGCTGGCGGCGGCCTTCGCCGACGCGATGCACCAGGCGTGGGGGCTGGGCGGCCCGTACCGCCCCTGAGCCCGGCCTCCTGTTTCAGGCCGCCCGGGTGAGACGGTTCGCGAAGGTGGAGAGGGTGTACGCGCCGATGCCGAGGACGACCTCCAGGGCGTTGCGGCGGGTGTAGCCGGCCTTCGCGAAGGCGGCGAGGTCCTCGTCGGTCACCGCACCGGAGGAGGCGAGGACCCGGAGGGTGAACGTCCGGACGGCGGCGAGGCGTTCGGGGTCGGGGACGGGGCCGAGGGCGGCCATCTCGGCCTCGTGCATGTCGACGCAGAGGTGGCACTGATGGCGTTCGGCGACGGTCAGGACGACGGTCTCGCGGGAGTGCGGGTCGAGGGTGGTGGACTCGAAGATCGCGCTGAGCCTGAGGAAGCCGTCGAGGGTCTCCGGGGACTCCTTGAGGAGGGCGACGGCGGCGGCGGTACGGGCGGACATGTCGAGCGGTGCGGACAAGGCGGTTCCCCCTGCCTAGAATGGACAACATGGTTGACCATGTCGTGGGAGAAAACGTAAACCAGGTTGTCGATTCTGGCAAGGGGGTACCCGGGAACGACGCTCCCGGGTACGAACTGCCCCTGCTCCTCTTCGGCGGCTTCCGCACGCTCATCGACCGGCTGCACGCCCGCCTCGCCACGGAGGGGCATCCCGACATGCGCCCCGCACACGGCTTCGCCATGCAGGCCGTCGGCGTTCGGGGTGCCACCGCCAGCGAGATCGGCCGCAGCCTCGGCGTCTCCAAGCAGGCCGCCGGCAAGACCGTCGACCGGCTGCTCGCCCTCGGTTACGCCGACCGTGCCGACGACCCCACCGACGCCCGCCGCAAGCTCGTCCGCCTCACCCCGCGCGGCTTCGACGCCCTGGCCCGCTCGGCGGCGATCTTCGACGAGCTGCGGGCGGAGTGGGTCGCGGCCCTGGGCGCGGACCGCGTCCGGGACATGGAGGGGGCCCTGCGGCAGGTCGTACCTGCGGAGACGGCGTTCCACCTGGACGCCCCGAGCTGGCTCGGGGCGCCCTGACCACCGGCCCGGACACCGGGCGCCCGGGCCGCCCCGAGCGATCCCTCATCCGCCTCCGGTCCCCTACGGGATCACCGGACTGGCCCCCGGTCCCCTACGGGATCACCAGGCGAAGGCCTCCGGGGACGGGCCCGGGCCCGGGAAGATCTCGTCCAGGGCCGTCAGCAGCTCCTCCGTCAGCTCCACCTCCAGGGCGCGCAGCGCGCCGGAGAGCTGCTCGGGGGTGCGCGGGCCGACGATCGGGCCCGTCACGCCCGGCCGGGTGAGCAGCCAGGCGAGGGCCGTCTCGCCGGGCGCGAGGCCGTGCTTGTCGAGCAGGTCCTCGTAGGCCTGGAGCTTCGCCCGGGAGGCCGGGTCGGCGAGGGTGGCCCCCGCGCGTCCCTCCGTACGGCGCTTGCCCTCGACCTCCTTCTTCAGGACCCCGCCGAGGAGGCCGCCGTGCAGCGGCGACCAGGGGATGACGCCGAGGCCGTACTCCTGCGCGGCCGGGATGACCTCCATCTCGGCGCGCCGCTCGAAGAGGTTGTAGAGGCACTGCTCGCTGACGAGACCGACCGAGCCGCGCCGGGCGGCGGCCTCGTTGGCCTGGGCGATCTTGTAGCCGGGGAAGTTCGAGGAGCCCGCGTAGAGCACCTTGCCCTGCTGGATGAGGACGTCGACGGCCTGCCAGATCTCCTCGAAGGGAGTCGCGCGGTCGATGTGGTGGAACTGGTAGACGTCGATGTAGTCGGTGCCGAGGCGCTTGAGGCTGGCCTCGACGGCCCTGCGGATGTTCAGCGCCGAGAGCTTGTCGTGGTTGGGCCAGGCCTCGCCGTCGGCGCCCATGTTCCCGTAGACCTTGGTGGCGAGGACGGTCCGGTCGCGGCGGCCGTCACCCTTCGCGAACCAGGAACCGACGATCTCCTCGGTCCGGCCCTTGTTCTCGCCCCAGCCGTACACGTTGGCGGTGTCGAAGAAGTTGAGTCCGGCGTCCAGCGCCGCGTCCATGATCGCGTGGCTGGTGGGTTCGTCGGTCTGAGGTCCGAAGTTCATCGTGCCGAGGACGAGGCGGCTGACCTTGAGTCCGGTGCGTCCGAGCTGCGTGTACTCCATGGGAGCCAAGCCAACTGCTTCGAGCGCACTCGAAGCAAGGGACTTCCCACGGCATGGGCGGGGCGGGGTACGGGAGGGCTACTGGCCGGCCAGTGACGTCACCGCGATGATCGCGAACATCAGTACGAGCACGCCGGCCATGATTCGGTTACGGGTCTTCGGGTCCACCCGACGAGGTTAACCCGACTGCGCCCCGGACCCCTCAAGCGGCCAGGCTCCGACCGTCTCGTAACGGGGCTGCTCGCCCCGCACCCCGCTCACCGGCAGGCTCGACCGGACGAGCGCCAGCTCCTCGACCTGCCACCGGGTCCCCTCGAAGCCGCCGAGGCTGTCGAGGAACGGGTGCAGGTCCATCCCCTCCCCGCGGGCGCGGCCGAGTGTCACATGCGCCTGGTAGCGACGGTGCTCCTCCATCGGCACCCCGGACCTGCGCGCGGCGGCGTCGGCGCGCTCGGCCAGCAGCCGCAGCTCGTCCAGGTCCCCCGCGACCCCGGTCCACAGGGCGCGCCGCCCGAAGTGGCCGCCCCCGTGGAGCCGCAGCGGGAACGGCGGGGTGCGGTGCGCGGCCCTCGCGAGCCGTACGCGCAGTTCGGGCAGCAGTTCCTCGTCGACCTCCCCCATGAAGGCGAGCGTGAGGTGCCAGCCGGGCCGCGAGGTCCAGCGGAGCCCGTCCGCGCCGGGCAGCCGGCGCAGCCGGTCGACGACGTGTCCGAGCTCGGTCAGCCGCTCCGGGGGCGGCAGGACGGCGGCGAAGAGCCTCATGGGGGAAGTCTGGCAGGAGACGGGCCGTCGCCGTCGGAACGCCTGGTCGCGCGCCTGCCCCCGGGAGCCCTTACCGCCGTCGGATCCGCCGTGGCCACGCGCGCGACAACGCGGTGCGCCAGGCACTTCCCCTCCCCGACCGCTCCCCTCCCGGCCGGATGACGGTGCGGCTAGGGTCGGCGGGATGAAGATCCGGAAGGGCGGGGCGGAGGACCTCCCCGCGATACTCGCGATACTCGACAGCGCCGTGGTGTGGCTCAACGGCGAGGGGATCACCGCCCAGTGGGGCACGGAGTCGTTCTCCGGGCGGCCGAAGGCGGTGGAGCAGGTCGAGCGGACGATGTCCGAGGGCGACCCGTGGATCGTCGAGATCGACGGCGTGCCCGCCGGCACGATGACGCTGACGCCGCACCCCGGCCAGTACATCGAGCCCGCCGGGGAGCCCGAGGTGTACGTCCGCCTCCTGGCGACCGACGGGCGCTTCCACGGCCGTGGGGTCGGCGCGGCGCTCCTGGCGCACGCGGAGGCGGAGACCCGCCGCCAGGGGGTGTCGCTGCTGCGGGTGGACTGCTTCGCGGGCAGCGAGGGCCGCCTCATCGCGTACTACGAGCGCCAGGGTTTCACCCGGACCGAGGAGTTCCTGGTGGGCGACTGGCCGGGGCAGGTCCTGGAACGGCGGTTCTGAGGCGCCGGGGAGAACGGGGGCGCCGGGAAGAACGGGGGCGCCGGTGGGCGCCGGGTAGACGGGGGCGCCGGTCGGCGCCCCCGTACTCGTACGACCTCTCCCGCCTACGCGGCCGTGGCGAGCCGCTCGCGTGCCACGAACCGGACCTGCGGGTGTCCGCGCCGCCAGGTCCACGCGACCTTGAGGTCGCCGACCCGGGCCAGGACCAGGCCCACGACCACCGCCGCCGCGAGCGAGATCACGCCGCCCGTGGCGAAGCCGACGCGGGCGCCGTAGGTGTCGGTGACCCAGCCGAGGAGCGGCGCGCCGATCGGCGTGCCCCCGGCGAAGACCATCATGTAGAGGCTCATGACCCGGCCCCGCATGGCGGGGTCGGTCGCCATCTGGACGGCCGAGTTCGCGGTGATGTTGACCGTGAGGCCGATCATGCCGATCGGTACGAGCAGCAGCGCGAACAGCCAGAACGTCGGCGACAGGGCCGCCGCGATCTCCAGGACGCCGAAGACGCCCGCCGCGATCACCAGCATCCGCAGCCGGGTGGAGCCACGCCGGGCCGCCGCGAGGGCGCCGACCAGGGAGCCGGCCGCCATCAGGGTGTTGAGGAAGCCGTACGCGCCGGCGCCGACGTGGAAGACGTCGCCGGAGAAGGCGGTGAGCCAGATCGGGAAGTTGAACCCGAAGGTGCCGATGAAGCCGACGAGGACGATCGGCCAGATCAGGTCCGGCCGCCCGGCCACGTACCGCAGGCCCTCCCGGAGCTGGCCCTTGCCGCGCGGGGCGCGCTCCACCTTGTGGAGCTCGCCGGTCCGCATGAGCAGGAGGCTCACGAGGGGGGCGAGGAAGGACAGGCCGTTGAGGAGGAAGGCCCAGCCGCTGCCGACCCCGGCGATGAGGACACCGGCGACGGCGGGACCGATGAGCCGCGCGGACTGGAAGTTCGCCGAGTTCAGGGAGACGGCGTTGCGCAGCTGGTCGGGGCCGACCATCTCGGCGACGTACGCCTGCCGGGCCGGGTTGTCGACGACCGTGACCATGCCGAGCAGGAAGGCGATCAGGTAGACGTGCCAGACCTGGATGCTGCCGGAGAGGGTGAGGACGGCGAGTGCGATGCCGCAGACGCCGAGGGCGGCCTGGCTGACGAGCAGCAGGCGCCGCTTCGGGTAGCGGTCGGCGATGACACCGCCGTAGAGGCCGAAGAGCAGCATCGGCAGGAACTGCAGGGCGGTCGTGATGCCGACGGCGGCGGCCGAGCCGGTGAGGCTCAGGACCAGCCAGTCCTGGGTGATGCGGGCCATCCAGGTGCCGGTGTTGGAGACGATGGCACCGGTGAAGAACAGCCGGTAGTTACGAATCCTGAGCGAGGAGAAGGTTTCCCCCCGCCCACGGGTCTTGAGGGTGGGTTGATGGACGGGTGCGGAGTCTGCTCCGGGTCCCGTACTCAAAGTGCGTCGCCTCCTTGGCGCAGGGTCGGGGGTGTCCGGCGGTCCGGGACCCCTGTCCCGGACCGCCGGACACCCCCTTACAGATGGGCGAGCTTCTCCAGGACCGGGGCAGCCGCGCGCAGCTTGGCCCATTCGTCCTCGTCCAGGCCCTCGGCGAGGGAGGCCAGCCAGGCGTTCCGCTTGCGGCGGGACTCTTCGAGCATGGCTTCGGCCTGCTCGGTCTGGCTGACCACCTTCTGCCGGCGGTCGTCGGGGTGCGGCTCCAGCCGGACCAGTCCCTTGGCTTCGAGCAGCGCGACGATGCGGGTCATCGACGGAGGCTGGACGTGCTCCTTGCGGGCCAGCTCGCCGGGGGTGGCGGAGCCGCAGAGCGCGAGGGTGCCGAGCACCGACATCTCGGTGGGGCTCAGCGACTCGTCGACGCGCTGGTGCTTGAGGCGTCGGCCCAGTCGCATGACGGAGGAGCGGAGCGCGTTCACGGCCGCGACGTCGTCGGCGGTGCCGTGGGACAGGTCAGGCATGTTTGTTAGCCTAACTCATTACTCTGTCTAAATACCAACGGGGGCACACCGGGGTAGCGCGCATCACACCCGTATTCTCCGCGCACGCGCGTGAACCTGGCGCTCGCAGGTCACGCTTCGGCATCCATGTATCACCCAAACGAGTGAGTCGGATCCGGAAAGTGACGCAACGAGGCACCCGCTGCCCCGACCCTGACGGCATGGGATCGACAGTGCTCAGCCTGCGCATCGACAGTGAGCTGCTCGACCGGCTCAAGAGTCACGCCGCGAAAAGAGGAATGAGCGTCCAGGACTATGTCGTCCGGACGCTCATTCGGGAGGACTTCGACGAGCGGTTCAAGACCGCCGTCGAGGAGACGCAGAAGTTCTACGGGGAAGGCGGGGCGCCCGGGCCCGAAGGGGCCCGGGACCCGGATCACGTGAGGCCGAGCGCCGGCATCGCGTAGTAGAAGACGAAGACCGCCGACACGACGTACATGGCCGCCGGGACCTCACGGCCCCGCCCGGTCGCCAGCCGCAGCACGCTGAAGCTGATGAAGCCGATGCCGATGCCGTTGGTGATCGAGTACGTGAACGGCATCATCACCATGGCGAGGAACGCGGGCACCGCGATCGTGAAGTCGCTCCAGTCGATGTCCTTGACCGAACCGGCCAGGATCAGGAAGCCGACCGCGAGCAGCGCGGGGGTGGCCGCCTGCGACGGGACCATCGTCGCCAGCGGCGTGAGGAACAGCGCCACCGAGAACAGCGCACCGGTCACCACCGAGGCGAGACCCGTACGGGCACCCTCGCCGACGCCCGCCGTGGACTCCACGAAGCAGGTGGTGGCCGACGAGGAGGTCGCGCCGCCGGAGGCGACGGCCAGGCCGTCGACGAGCAGGACCTTGTTGATGCCGGGGAAGTTGCCGTCCCGGTCGATCAGCTTGGCCTCGTCGCCGACGCCCAGGATCGTGCCCATGGCGTCGAAGAAGCAGGACAGCAGCACGGTGAAGACGAAGAGGGCGCCGGTGAGGAAGCCGACCTTCTCGAAGCCGCCGAAGAGGCTGACCTGGCCGACCAGACCGAAGTCGGGCGAGGCGACCGGGTTGCCGGGCCACTCCGGGGTGGTCAGACCCCAGGACGGGACGGTCGCGACCGCGTTGATCACCATCGCCACGATCGTCATGACGACGATCGAGATGAGGATCGCGCCCGGCACCTTGCGGATGATCAGGGCGAGGGTGAGGAGCGTGCCCAGGACGAAGACCAGGACCGGCCAGCCGGTGAGGTGACCGTCGCCGCCCAGCTGGAGCGGGACGGTGGTGTGCGCGGCGTCGGGGATGCGGGAGACGAAGCCCGAGTCGACGAGGCCGATCAGCATGATGAAGAGGCCGATACCGATCGCGATGCCCTTGCGCAGGCCGACCGGGACCGCGTTCATCACACGCTCGCGCAGACCGGTCGCGACCAGCAGCATCACGACGACGCCGGCGAGGACGACCATGCCCATGGCGTCCGGCCAGGACATCTTCGGCGCGAGCTGGAGGGCGACGACCGTGTTGACCCCGAGGCCGGCGGCGAGGGCGATCGGGACGTTGCCGATGACGCCCATGAGGAGCGTCGAGAACGCCGCCGTCAGGACGGTGGCGGTGACGAGCTGGCCGCTGTCGAGCTGGTGCCCGTACATGTCCTTGGCGCTGCCGAGGATGATCGGGTTCAGCACGATGATGTAGGCCATCGCGAAGAAGGTGGCGAGACCGCCACGGATCTCGCGGGCGACGGTGGAGCCGCGCTCGGAGATCTTGAAGTAGCGGTCGAGGCCGGAGCCCGGCTCCTGGGGAGCGGTGGGCTCGTCGGGCATGGCCTTGGCGGTGGCCGTGGTGCTCATGGGGTGGGTTCCTCTTCGGGAGTGTCCGTTTGGCGGTTCATACGAACGAAACCCGCCAGAGGCAAACCGTTTCAGTATGAACACATGAACGAGCGAGCGTCCATCTCCGCGCGTAGACACCCGAAAGCCCGGCCTAAACTGAGCCCCATGGCGAAGTGGACACCGAAGCACGAGGCACCCGAGCCCCTGGAAGGGCCCGTCGTCGCCACCATCACCGGCGGAACGATCCTGTGGTTCGTCCTCTTCCTCGTCCAGGTCCCCTTCTACGGCTGGTTCGACGACCGGGACCTGACCTGGTGGGTGTGGACCTGCCTGGCCGGAGCCGGCCTGGGCCTGATCGGCATCTGGTACGTACGGGGGCGGGACGCGGCGATCAAACGGCACGCGGCGGCGGGAGCGGCGGAGGCGACGGAAACAGGCGGGGCCGCGCGGGTGACCGAGGCCGGTCAGGGGGCCGAGGCCGGGGACGACCCCGAGACGCCCGGCCGCGCGTAGCACCAGGGGACACGGCTGCCGAGGGGCCGCGTAGGACCAGGGGACGATTCATCTCCTCCCCCGGTCTGATCTTCGCCCTTCTCGGCGGGTGAACGCCCCGAACCGGTCGTACCGTCGAAAACATGACGCAGCAGGCGAAGATCGACACGGGTGGCGGCGAGACGGCCGAAAACGGACCACCCGTGGTCCACCGGACCGCCGGACTCACCTCCGCCGAGGTCGCCGAGCGCGTCGCGCGCGGTGAGGTGAACGACGTACCCGTACGGAGTTCCCGCTCGACCCCGGACATCGTCCGCGCCAACGTCTTCACCCGCTTCAACGCGATCATCGGCGTGCTGTGGGTGATCATGCTCGCCGTCGCGCCGATCCAGGACAGCCTGTTCGGCTTCGTGATCATCGCCAACACCGGCATCGGCATCATCCAGGAACTCCGCGCCAAGAAGACCCTCGACGGACTCGCCGTCATCGGCGAGGCGAAACCGACCGTCCGGCGCGACGGAGTCGCCGCCGAACTCTCCACCTCCGAGATCGTCCTCGGGGACCTCATCGAGCTGGGCCCCGGAGACAAGGTCGTCGTCGACGGCGAGGTGGCCGAGGCCGACAGCCTGGAGATCGACGAGTCACTGCTCACCGGCGAGGCCGACCCCGTCATCAAGAAGCGCGGCGACCGGATGATGTCCGGCTCGTTCGTCGTCGCCGGCGGCGGCGCCTTCACCGCCACCAAGGTCGGCCGCGAAGCCTACGCGGCGCGGCTCGCCGAGGAGGCCTCCCGCTTCACGCTCGTCCACTCCGAACTGCGTACGGGCATCTCCACGATCCTCAAGTACGTGACGTGGATGATGATCCCGACCGCGCTCGGGCTCGTCATCAGCCAGCTGGTCGTCAAGAACGACAACGTCAAGGACGCCATCGCCCGTACGGTCGGCGGCATCGTCCCGATGATCCCCGAGGGCCTCGTCCTGCTCACCTCGGTCGCGTTCGCGATCGGTGTCGTACGCCTGGGCCGCAAGCAGTGCCTCGTCCAGGAACTCCCGGCCATCGAGGGCCTCGCCCGCGTCGACGTCGTCTGCCTCGACAAGACGGGCACGCTCACCGAGGGCGGCATGGACGTCACGGAGTTCCGGCCGCTCGACGGCGCGGACGAGGCCTATGTACGGAAGGTGCTGGGCGCCCTCGGCGAGTCCGACCCGCGCCCGAACGCCTCCCTCCAGGCGATCATCGACGCCTACCCGGAGACGGTCGAGTGGCGGTGCACGGAGTCGCTGCCGTTCTCCTCCGCCCGCAAGTACAGCGGGGCGTCGTTCAGCGAGGGCGACGGCGAGAACTCGACCTGGCTGCTCGGCGCGCCCGATGTCCTCCTGAAGGCCGGCGACCCGGTGCTCACGGAGATCGACCACCTCAACGAGCAGGGGCTGCGGGTCCTGCTCCTGACCCGCACGGCCCACGAGCTGGACAGCCCCGAGGTCGCCACCGACGCCCGCCCCACCGCACTGGTCGTCCTCGAACAGCGGCTGCGGCCCGACGCAGCCGACACCCTCGCCTACTTCGCCGACCAGAACGTCGCCACCAAGGTCATCTCCGGAGACAACGCGGTCTCGGTGGGC
Source organism: Streptomyces sp. NPDC001728 (assembly GCF_040297565.1). Classification (NCBI taxonomy): domain Bacteria; kingdom Bacillati; phylum Actinomycetota; class Actinomycetes; order Kitasatosporales; family Streptomycetaceae; genus Streptomyces; species Streptomyces sp. NPDC001728. The sequence goes on along the minus strand of NZ_JBEOZK010000011.1, from coordinate 73,250 downwards.
GCCGTGGCCGCGAAGCTCGACATGCCGGGCGCGCAGAACACGGTGGACGCGCGGAAGCTCCCCTCCGACCAGGAGGAGATGGCGAAGGTCCTCGACGAGAACGCGGTCTTCGGCCGCGTCACCCCGCAGCAGAAGCGGGACATGGTCGCCGCCCTCCAGTCCCACGGCCACACCGTCGCGATGACGGGTGACGGCGTCAACGACGTCCTCGCCCTCAAGGACGCGGACATCGGCGTCTCGATGGGCTCGGGCTCGGAGGCGACGCGGGCGGTGGCCCAGATCGTCCTGCTGAACAACAGCTTCGCGACGCTGCCCTCGGTGGTGGCGGAGGGCCGCCGGGTCATCGGCAACATCACCCGGGTCGCGACCCTCTTCCTCACGAAGACGGTCTACTCGGTCCTCCTGGCGGTCCTGGTGGTCTGCTCCCAGGTGGAGTACCCCTTCCTCCCCCGCCACCTCACGCTTCTCTCCACCCTCACCATCGGCGTCCCGGCGTTCTTCCTGGCCCTCGCACCCAACAAGGAACGGGCCAGGCCGAACTTCGTCCGCAGGGTGATGCGGTACGCGATCCCCGGCGGCGTCATCGCGGCGGTCGCCACCTTCGCGACGTACCTGCTGGCCCGCCACTACTACACGGGCCCGGACGCCCTGGGCGCCGAGACCAGCGCGGCCACCCTGACGCTGTTCCTGGTCTCGATGTGGGTCCTGGCGATCATCGCCCGCCCGTACACCTGGTGGCGCCTGACCCTGGTGGCCGCGATGGGCGGCGCCTTCCTCCTGGTCCTCGTGGTCCCCTGGCTCCAGAACTTCTTCGCCCTGAAGCTGGTGGGCGTGACGATGCCGTGGACGGCGGTGGCCATCGCGGCGGCGGGAGCGGTCCTGCTGGAGTTCACGTGGCGGTGGGTGGGGCGGAGGTTCCCGGCGTAGGCGTCAGGCGGCGTGCCGGCAGTCTGCGCATCCGGCGTCCGGGTCGTGACTGCGGAAGGCACGGTCGCATCCGTCGCAGTTGACCAGCGGCGCGGGCCCGTCGGTGACGGACGCCGGGGGTACGGCGGCCAGCGGGGGCGGCAGGAGCGCGGAAAGCCGGAACTCGATGAACCGGCCGGGATGGTGAATGGGCACGTGCGCGGGCGGCAGGGCGGCCGTGAGCGTACGGAGGACCTGGGCGGGGGTGGCGTCCCGGGCGAGCCACTCCTCGACGCCGGGAACGAGCCGGAGGACGTCCCGCCAGGAGAGCAGGAGCCGTGAATCGAGGGTCCGGAGCCGGGCGAGGAGGTCGGCGGCGGGGGTGTGGAGAGGGGACGACTGCGGCGGTACGGGGCGGGGCGCGGGGTGGCGTACGGACGCCGGCGCGGCCACGGACTCGGGGGCGGGCACGGGCTCGGGGGCGGACTGCGACTCCGGCGCGGACCCCGGCGCGGACTCCGACTTCGGGGCAGGCTCCGGCCCCGACTCCACCCCCGGACCCGGACCCGTCTCTCGCAGGGTCCCGGGGATGCCGGGTGACGGCGCCTGGCCCCGCCCCCGCCCGCCGCACCCGGGCTTGTCGTACGACAGCGTCCTGGTGGCGAACCGCCCGCCGCCGAGGGCGACGCGCCGCCGCTCGACGTACCCCTCGGCCACCAGTTCGTTGAGCGCCCGCCGAATGGTGACTTCGCCCTCGCGGAACCGCAGGGTGAGCGTCTTGACGGTGACATCGGTGCCGTCGGGCAGCGACTGGATGTACACACCGAGCCCGATGGCGACGGCGGAGAGCCGCGGATGCTGGGTGAGGTGGTTGCCGACGACGGTGAAGCGGTCGGGGTGCCGGTGCCGTACGCGAATGACCCCGGAGCGAGGCGCGTCGACGGGAATCTCGAACGGAACGGGGCGCGGGGAGGGGGCCGCGTTAGACTGCGGATCAGCCATTGGGAAGCGCTACTTCCTGAGTGCTAGGCCCTCGCCGGGATTTCTCAGGTCCCTGCGGGGGCCGACTTGTCATATGCCAGTGATACGGCCGACCGTACCGCCCCCGCCCCCAGGTGTCCGGTTTCCGGACAGACCTTCACCCGATCGTGTGGCCAAGGGAGTTGGGGAGCGGGAGGGGTGGGTTTGGTGTTTCTCTCCCGTTGATTAAAGGACGTCGAGCAGGACCGGGGCGCGCCCGGGCACGCCCCGGTCAGAGCACGCGTCGGCCCGGCCTCCGACCAACACGCCCCCGGGAGAGGCGGCAAGGAAACGGGGACGGTCTTCGACTCCGAAGACCGGGCCAAGACACCCGGCCCACCCCCTGGAAACCTTGCTCGGGGATGTGCGTCAGCTCAGGAAGGTCTTCCGCCATTCCAGCGGTGACATGGTGAGGGCCGCCTCGGCAAGAGCCTGCGCGGACGGCGTCTTGAGGCTGTTCAGGGAGGTGTCGATCCAGTCCTGGACCAGGGTGTTGCCCTGGGCCCGGTACTCGACGGCCTGCACCAGACACTCCAGCTTGTCCGCGTCCTTGGCCACGATCGCCTCGGGCGTGTCGTGGGCCTCGTACTCCTCCACGACGCGCTGGACCCCGGCCTTCACCGCCGGGTGCGCGGCGGACACCTGATCGGCGGTAACCGCCTGGTTCGACGCTGCGTCGATGTAGCGACGCCCGATGTGCGGGATGTCCCCGATCCGGGTCTCCTGCGTGTCGTGGAACAAGCACATCAGAGCGACCTTGGCGGGGTCCACGCCCTCCATCATGGCCAATACCGCACCGATGACCCCGACACGGAACGAGTGCTCGGCGATCGACTCGGGGTTGTTGTTCCCGGTGAACCACCATCCGGTCCGCTTGGCGTTCTTGAGCACGCCCATCTCGAAGATGAACCCGGCCGTGCCCTGGACGTTCGCCGTCTCGTCTGCCATGTGGTGACCTCCGGTTCTCAGGTGCGATCACGCAAAACGTAATGCACGCTGTCGAGTTCGTGACGTGCCCTTTCGGAAGCGATGCCTTCGTCCAACAGCCGGCCAGTACGCTGCGTCAGGTCGTGGGCCAGCCGTGGTGACGCCTGGGTAAGCCAGGGATGGGCGGTCAGCAGGGCCCACAGGGTGTGGGCGTACAAATCGACGTAACCCGGTGCATGGTGCATCCCGTACGTGAGCCCACGTAAGAGGGTGACGGGGTCCCAGCCGGTCAATTCCCTGTCCTGCATGAACTGGTCATCGGACTGAGGGAGTCGCACACCGCCCAGCCAGTACGCCCAGTAGTTGAGGTTCGCCGCCTCCGCCGTGTCGTCACCGGACAGAGAGCGCTCGATGAAGTCCAGAAGCGGCTGCGGATCGCCCAGTCGGGCCAGTGCCGTCGCGGTCGATCGAGCTTCCGCCCAGTGCTCCGACCATCCACGGCGGGCAAGGACTCCCCGCCTGGCGTGCAGGGCATGCGCTGTCCACGCGGCTGCTTCCGGGCCCCGGTCGTACGAGGCGAGGTAGAGCGCCTGTCGATGCAGCAGCGTCCCTCCGCCTGGTTTCCGTGCGACCTCAGCGGTCCGACGCAGGTGGTCGAAGAACAGCGTCCGATCAGCCGCTCCCAGCAGCGGTGCTGCGGCAACAGGCCCTCTCCTGGGGGCCGGGATACGTCCGGCCAGCGCCGGGGGCGCCACGCCGGTCAGGGCCCAGGCCAGCATGTGAGCTGTGTCCCGGGTATGCACCCAGGACGCGAGCGGGTGCAACCCGACGCCATCCGGAGGCTCCAGCGCGGCGCCGATGATCTGGTCAGCATCCATCGCCGCGTCCAACAGCCCCACCACTCCCGGATCCGCGCCCAGTCCCGCCAGCCGACGTCGCAGATTCAGCAGCGCTCCGGCCCTCATGTTCGCGAGCGGCCTGCGGCCCGACTCCCACCCCTGCATGGTGCCCAGATCCACGCCCAGCGCTTCCGCCATGGACACCTGCGTACGCGGGATGCTCTCCCGCGCCACACGCAGCACGAATCCCGCGACGGTTCCAGCAACCGCACGTCCCCGTACGAGCGGCTTCACCATGTCGGCTCCCGAGAGTGCTCCGTCCCCCAACGCGTACTGCCAGTCAGTCCTATCGCGTTCGTGCCGACCGTACGTTCAAGACCCGGAAACAACCAGCACCCCTACGGGTCACCGATGTTGACGCCCGCAGGCCCACGAGAGGAGCCCTCGCATGCCCACCTCCGCACTCCCCCGCAGGACACCCGGTTCCAGCGGCCGGACGTACTCCTACCCCGACCCCCTCCCCGGTGCCCCCAGCCGGGCGCTCCGCATGCGTGCGGCTGCCGGCTGGGTCAAGTTCATGCGGCGGGCCGAAGCCGACGCGAAGACCAAGACGTGAACCCTGTCGGTCACGACGGCTACGAACGACATCCCTTGCTCCACACGCGAGTTCGCGACATCGCCAGCAAGGGCGAAGGTGAGCTGACAGCCGTGACCCACGAACTGCACAGCGACGGCCGCGTGGTCCGTATCGCTCATGTCCGGCCCACGAGTGGCATCGAGTGGACGACCTCGGCCGACAACATCCAGGCCGCTCTGCTGCCCGTCGAGCGCTGACCCAACCATCTTTGGAGGACACCGTGTTCCACCACATGGACCGGCTCCCGACCGGATCGCCCCTGCCCATGGGCCACGCCACCCCCACGCCCTGGGGCGTGGGGCGCATGGCGCCGTACCCCGCCATGGCCCCGTCCTGGTCGAAGGCCGAGATCGACCCGGCCACCCAGACCGCCCGCTACTTCGACCTGGCCGGCCAGGTCACGGAGACGGCGAAGCACGGGACCAGTACCGGAACCAACCCGGGGACCAACACCGGCAACCCTTCCGATGGGTCCGGCGGCGGTGGCTCCGGGGGCGGGGACAGCGACACCGGGAACGACTCCGACCAATGAGCCGCATCGGCCCGGTGCTGGTCGTCACCATGATCGACGACCCCACGGCCGACCTGGTGATCGAGGAGCTGCACGGCCGGGGCGTCCCGGTCGTGCGGCTCGACTCCGGGGACTTCCCCGCCACCCTGTCGTTCGCGGCCACCCTCACGTCTCACGGCATCGCGGGAACGCTGTCCACCCCCACCCGGACCGCCGACCTCTCCCACGTACGGTCGCTGTACTACCGACGCCCGTCCGGCTTCGCCTTCCCCCATCTCGACGAGCAGGACGCCCGGTTCGCCGTCACCCAGGCCCGCTACGGGCTCGGCGGAGTCCTCGCCTCGCTCCCCGGTTGTCTCTACGTCAATCACCCCCACCGCATTGGGGACGCGGAGTTCAAACCCGCCGGTCTCACCGCCGCGGCTCAGTGCGGCTTCCGCATCCCGCCGACCCTCGTCACCTCGGACCTCGACGCCGCCCGCACGTTCATCCGGACCCACGGACCGGTCATCTACAAACCCCTGTCCACACCCCTCTACCGCATCGACGGCGTGTCCTGCACGGTCGAGGTCGGCGAGGTCACCGCGGCGGAGATCGACGAACGGGTGGCCGGCACCGCGCACCTGTTCCAGCACCGCGTCGACAAGGTCGCCGACGTCCGTGCGACCGTCATCGGGCGGCAGGTGTTCAGCGTACGGATCGACTCCGGGCTGCTGGACTGGCGTACGGACTACGCCCGGCTCACGTACACCGTGGTCGAACCACCACCCGGAATCGCCGACGCCCTTCGCCGGTACCTGGACCACTTCGGGCTGGTCTTCGGCGCTTTCGACTTCGCGGTCGACCGCGCCGGGACAAGGTGGTTCCTCGAATGCAACCCGTCCGGCCAATGGGCATGGATGGAACCGGAAACCGGGCTGCCCATGGTCGCGGCCATGGGCGGCCTCCTCGCGCGGGAGGCCGTGTGCACGACGACAGAACCCTCCGCGAGGCCCTGGCCGACCGGCTCGCCTCCGGCGGTCACCTGCGCTCTCCCCGGTGGCGACGGGCCGTTCTCGACACGCCCCGCCACGAGTTCCTTCGCGGCGGCTACTTCCGGCGCGTGGACGGCGTCGGCCCCACCGGCTGGGAGCCGGTGATGCCCGAGGACCCGACCTGGCTCCGGGCGGCGTACACCGACGATTCGCTGGTGACCCAGATCGCCGGAACCATCGCCCCCGGCGACATCCAGGGCCGGATCCTCCGGGCCCCGACCAGCTCCAGCACCATGCCCGGCCTGGTCGTCCGGATGCTCGAAGAGCTCCATGTGGACGACGGGATGCGCGTCCTGGAGATCGGCACCGGTACGGGCTATTCGACCGCCCTCCTCTGCCACCGCCTCGGCGCCGGCCTCGTGACCTCGGTCGAGGTCGACGAGGACGTTTCCGCCCGAGCCCAGGCAGCCCTCGGCGCCACCGGGAACATGCCCGGCCTGATCGTCGGAGACGGTCTCGCGGGGACCCCGGATGCCGCCCCGTACGACCGGATCGTGGCGACCTGTGGAGTCCTGACGGTCCCACCGGCCTGGCTCGCCCAGACCAGACCCGGTGGGCAGATCCTCGCCACGGTGTGCGGATGGATGTACTCCTCCGAACTCGCCCGCCTCACCGTCGGCAACGACGGCACCGCCCACGGCCGGCTCCTCGGCGGTCAGGTCTCCTTCATGCTGGCCCGTCCCCACCTTCCGCCGCCCTTGGGAGTGCTCCCCGATCTCGCCCTCGGCGAGGAACGCGAGACCGCTCTCGGCCCTGATGGCCTGGACGACTGGACCGCCCGATTCGTCGCCCAGCTCGCCGCGCCTCGCGCCCAGCGCGTCCGGATCTCCGTCGACGGCCGCGAGCCGGACGACGTGGTCCTCGACGTAGACGCCGGGTCATGGGCCGTCCTTCACCGCGATGGCGGTCGCTGGATCGTCCGCCAGGGCGGACCGGACCGCTTGTGGGACGGGATCGAGGACCGGGTCACCCGATGGCGGCAGGACGGCTCACCGGGCCTGGAGCGCTTCCGGATCGCCGTCACTCCGGACGGGCAGCACATCACCTGGCCCCGGTGAGCGGCCCGCTCGCCACGAGGCGGCTGCGAGCGAGGCTTCCGCGCGCGCCGGAACCAGCGGCGGTTCTTGCGGACGTCGCGGTGGGGCGGCCCCTCGGGGCGGGCCAGGTGCGCGGGATTCCCGGCGCCCCCGGCTCAGTCGAACCAGCGGTCCCTCGCCAGTTCCGTCGTCCTCGACGGGTCCTCCAGGAGGGCCGCCACCTCGAAGCGGCGGGGCCACTGGCCGGAGGCCCAGGCCAGGCCCGCCGCCACGCCTTCCAGGGTGGACGCGTGGACCACGCCGTCCGGGGTGCGGCGCCAGTCGAGTTCCGTGCCCGCCGCCCTGAGTTCCTCGTGCTCGACGTAGGTCGCCGGGGTCGCCGCGCCCAGCAGGGTGCGGACCGGCTCCGGCACCGCGTGCTCCTCGCCCGTCGTCGTGACCTCCGCCTCGACCGTCTCGCTCAGCCGCCGCACCTGGAACAGCTCCGCCAGGTCCGCCGCCCGCGAAGGCGACACCGGCAGCAGCGGCAGGTCCCCCGCGAGCGGCAGGAGGTCCGGGGCGTCCGCCACCATGGCCTCCGCCGCGTCGACCACCACGACGGCGCCGTCCACGACCGCCCTCAGGTCGTCCGGCAGCGTCACCTGGTCCGGGTCCAGGTCCGCCAGAGCCGTGTACAGGGCGTGGAGCTGCGGCGCCGTCACCTCGCGGGACGGGTCCGCCAGGCGGCCGAGGAGTTCCGCCGCTCCGCCCGGTTCGTCCAGGAGCGCCGGGACCGTCGTGCGGACACCCAGCGCCCTCAGGACCTGCTCGTCCTCGAAGCCGGTCGCGTCGGCGGAGTCGTACAGGCCGGTCAGGAGCGGGTCGCCGCCCGCCGCGCGGAGGCCCGCCGGGCGGCGGCCGTCCAGGACCGGGTGGTCCCGCAGCCACCACGCCGTGTACGAGCGGACCGTCTCCGTCGTCCCGTCCGGCAGCAGCACCCGTACGGGCTGGGTCAGGGCGTCCCTCAGGGGCGGCTGCGCGAGGAGCGCGAGCGCCCGCGGCCAGGCGTCGTCGTCGACCAGGTCCAGGTCCCGTACGGCCACGATCTCCGTCGCCACCGGCGGCACCGGCGACTCCGGCAGCCGGTCGAGGACGTCCTCGCACCACACGTCGACCGCGTCGAGGAGACCGGCGTCGTCGGGCTCCGGGTAGTCGCCCTCGCGCGGCTCGACCTCGTCCGGGTCGAGCAGGAGATCAGTCGCCCTGACCAGGGCGAAGGTGGCGAGCACCCCGCAGGCCGCCAGGGGCTGTTCGCCCCAGCGGGCGGCCAGTTCGGCGTCCACGTAAGCGAGTTCGTCCTCCCGCATCACGGCGGCGAACGCCGAGCCCGGCATCACCAGCTCGCCCGCCGGGGCGAGTTCGCCGTCCTCGTCGGGGAGCGCGAGCGCCCCGAGCCAGGGCTCGTCGCCGGGGTCCAGCTCCGCGTCCCGTACGAGCGCGAGGACCGTGTCGACGAGTTCGTCCGCGTCCAGCGCGTCCGCGTCCTCGTCCCAGATCTCGCCCGCGTCGAGGGACGCCGCGACCGCCGCCCGTACCTGCGGGGTCGTCAGCACCGCGCGGGGCGTGGCCGGCAGGGCGCCCAGCTTCTCCAGGAGCGGGTGCGCGGCCTCCGGGTGGGCGACCTTCAGGCCGAGCCGGGTCAGCTCGGCGGGGGTCCGGTCCTGCGGCAGGAGGACCTGGCGGGGGCCGACGGCCGTACGGGTACGGCCGCCCTCCTCCGCGTCCGCCAGCGGCACCGGGAGACCGGACAGCCGGTCCGGGTCGACGCCGGCGAGGGAGTCGTAGAGGCGCCACCACCAGGTCGGAGCCCGGTCGACCCCGGCGAGCCGGTCCACGGCCTCCGTCAGGGGGACGCGGCCGACCCCCAGGGTGCGCAGTTCGGGGCGCCGCTCCAGACCCGCCGGGAGGAGCGTCGGGAAGACCTCCGCCAGGACCTCCACGGTCTCCGCGCCCGAGCCTTCCGCGACCTCGGCCTCGATCGGGCGGAGGGCGGGGAGTTCCTCGGTGGGCGCGGCGGGCGCGAGGAACGCGACCCTCGGCAGCCGGTCGAGGATCGCCTCGCGGAGCGCCCCGTCGAGCGGGCCCTTGCCGAGCGGCCCGGGGACGAGGTCGAGCGTCGCGGTCGTCACCGGCTGCCACTCGGCAAGGAGTTCGGCGTACGCGTCGGCGGCGCGCTGGACGAGGAAGTCGGTCAGCGGACCGGGTGCCGGGTGCCGGCGCGCGGTGTCCAGCGGCAGTGAGGCGATCAGCAGGGCCGGGATGCCGAGGGGCTCGTCGGTGGGCGTGGGGGCGTGCACGACCGGCGTCGTACGCGGGAAGCGCGGGGCGCCCTCCCCGTCCACGGGTACGGCCCAGGTGACCGACCAGTGGGGGCGCAGGCGCTCCTCGACCGGGCGGTCCTTGAGGAGTCCGGCGTCCAGCGGGCCGCCGTGGGAGACGGTCCGCCAGCGGTGGATGCCGGTGGCGGAGTCGTCGATCCGTACGTAACCGTCGTCCTCGGAGCGGCGGAGGGTCCGTACGCCCTCGGCCGTCTCCACGACGATCTCCGCGAGCCCGGGGAGGGTGAGGAGGAGGGCGTCGTCGACGGAGCCGAGGAGCCGTTCGGCGAGGGCGCGGGCGGCGGTGTCGCGCAGCGGGAGGACGACGACGGTGTCGTAGCCGTCGGGGGCGGTGCCCTCGGCGGGCAGCGGCAGCCGAAGCAGCGGTACGTGGCCGTCGCGGCGGCGCAGTTCGTCACCGAGACCGGGGCTGTACGCGGCGGCCCCGGCGGCGAGTTCGCGGGCCTCGGCGAGGGACCAGCGGACACCGCCGTGGCGGCCGAGGACGGCGGGCTCGTCGGTGACGGCGAGGACGGCGGCGAAACCGACGCCGAAGCGGCCGACGGCGCCGTCGCTCTGCTCGCGCTTGGCGGAGGCCCGGAGCGTCGACAGCGACTCGGCGCCCGTCGCGTCCAGGGGGGCGCCGGTGTTGGCGGCGGCGAGGATCGCCGGGCCCTCGTGGTCGGCGGGGTGCAGGGTGAGGCGGAGACGGCCGGTGACGCCGGCGCGGTGGGCGGCGTCGGCGGCGTTCTGTGCGAGTTCGACGACGAGGCGGTCGCGGTAGCCGCCGAGGGCGAGGTCCTCCTCGGCGTTGGCGTCCTCGCGGAACCGGGCGGGGGAGGCGCCCCAGGCGTCGAGCACTCCCCGCCGCAGCCGGGCGGTGCCGAAGGGGTCGGTTCCGTCGGTCGTCGTCCGGACGCTGACGCTCACGTCTGACTCCACTCTGCGGGGGCGGGGCGGGCCTCGGGGGCCCGGGGGTGGACCTCGGGGGTCCGGGGTGGGCCTTTGGGCCCGGGGGCCGAAGGTACCGTGCCGGGGGCGGTGGCCTTGACGGGGCGCGGGGGCCTTGGGGCGTGTGGGTGCGTCGAGCGCGGGCGGCTTGTGGGTGCGCGTGCCGGTGGCTGGGGGCGTTCAGGCGTGGGGGCCTGGGCCCGGCGGGGGGCGATGTCCCGTGTGCCCACCCGTCCCGCCCTGCGGGACGATTGCCCACACGGTGTGGGGCGCGGCCCGCACGGGTGCGGCGCCAGCCTGCACGGGCGTGGGGCCAGGCAGCACGGTCGTGGGGCCAGCCCGCACGGGCGTGGGCCCGGCAGCGCGGCGCGGGCCCGCCTTGTCAGGCGTCCGCCCACCCGGGGGAGGAAGGGTCCTCCAGGTGCAGGCGCCAGCTCACACGGTGCGCACACGGGCGCGGGCCCGCCCGGCCTGGTGCGGGCGCCAGGTCACACAGTGCGGCGTGAAGCCCCATGCGGTGCGACGCCAGCCCACACGGGCGGGGCCCACACGGTGCGAGGCAAGCCAGCACGGGCGGGGCACACGCGGTGCGGCACCAGCCCTCACGGGCGGGGGCCCGCACGGTGCAGCCCGCGCGGTGCGGCGCGAGGCCTGCGCGCGCGGGGGGACCACGCCGTGCGGCGCCGGTCCCGTCCCGCGTCGGCCTACGAGTGGCCCAGGTCCTCCGACGCGTCGTCCGGTTCCGTTGTCGAGCCGGAGTCCTTTGCCGGGCGGAGGGGGAACGCGTCCGTGCCCATCGAGTCGAGGACCGGGGGGGCCGGGCGCGGGGGCTTCGGCATGACGGCGGCCTCGGAGTGGCCCCCGCAGCCGTACGCGAGGGAGACGACCCGGCCGTCCGCCGGGGAGAACTCGTTCGCGCAGACGCCGAAGGCCTGCTTGAGGGAGCCGGCGAGCGGCACCAGGAAGGCACAGGACTCGCAGGTCGCGGGTGCGGCCATCGCCATCGGCGTCTTCGCGCCGAACGCCTCGTCCCAGCGGTCCGTGGCCGTGTGGAGCCCGTACCGGGAGAGGACCCGGGCCCGGCGCATGCCGAGCTCCTCGGCGACCGCCGCGATCGCGCCGCGCGAGGGCACGCGGGTGACGATCTCGGCGTCCTCCGTGTCCAGGTGCTCGGCCAGCTCCTCCGAGACCACGGAGTTCGGCGGGGGCGCGTCCTCGCCGGTGTAGCCGGGCTCCAGGCGCAGGTCGTCCTGCTCGGTGGGCAGGAGGTCGCCGGGGCCCATGTCGCCGGGCCGCAGCCGCTCGCTCCACGGCACCCACTCGGGGGCGAGGAGGGCGTCGGAGCCGGGCAGCAGGACGGTTTCGTCAAGCGTGACGTTCTTGGCGCGGGAGGCGCGGGTGACCGTCACCGCCCAGCGCCAGCCCCGGTAGCCGGGTTCCTTGGACTCGAAGTAGTGGGTGACGACGCGGTCGCCCTCGGCGACCGCCTCGATGTGGGCGCCGACGATCCCGGGGGCGGCCGCCTCCTCGGCGGCCTCCCGTGCGAGGTCTACGGCCTCGGCGCACAGGCGGTCGGGGATACGCGTGGCTCGCGGGGTACGCGGGGTACCGCTTCGCGTCGTCGCAGCACTCACAGGTCTCGCTTCTCTCCTACGCCGTCTCACGGGTGCGCCGGCCGAGGGGCGGGAGCGAAGCCACGGGCGGCGGGCGGAGCGGACCTGTGGGCCGCATCGACGTCCGCGCACCCGACTTGTCTCGCGTGTCTCGGGCACACCTATCGCCATCCATTCTGCGGGATGCCGAAGAGGCGCGCGGCCGAGAGCTTCCGCCGGTGACGCGCTACGCACGCTACCCCGTTCGCGGGCCTCAGCCCACATGCCCGCCCCAAGTGGCCCGGATCACGGACACCGGGAGGCGGCCGTGAACGGCGTCGGAGGCGGTCGAAGTGGGTGTCGGAGGCGGCCGAGAAGGGGGCCTCCCCGCCGCGCCACGGTTCGCCGGGCGCGCCGGTGGGGCACTATGACGGAGTGGCAGCCGCACGGTCCCCCGCACGATCCGAAGATCATGCCGGACCGCTCCGCCGAGCGGGCCGGAGGGTCGGTCATGCCCTGCACCTGCCCTTCACGGGCACGGCGAAGGGCATCCGCAAGGCGACCCACGCGCACGGCGCGGGCGAGTCGGGGCTCGGGAAACTGATCGAGCTGCACGCCGTGAACGGCGCCGGCGACGTCATGATCACCGTCGCGCTGGCCTCCACGGTGTTCTTCTCGGTGCCGACGGACGAGGCCCGGGGCCGGGTCGCGCTCTACCTCGCCGTCACGATGGCCCCCTTCACTCTGCTCGCCCCGGTGATCGGTCCGCTCCTGGACCGCGTCCCGCACGGGCGGCGGGCGGCGATGGCGGGCGCGATGGTGACCCGCGCGGTCCTGGCGGTCATGATGTCGGGCGCGGTGGCGACCGGCGGCCTTGAGCTGTACCCGGCGGCGCTGGGGGTCCTGGTGGCCTCGAAGGCGTACGGAGTGGTGCGCAGCGCGGTCGTGCCGCGACTGCTGCCACCGGGCTTCTCGCTGGTGAAGGCGAACTCCCGGGTGACACTCGCCGGGCTGCTCGCGACGGGCATAGCCGCTCCCGTCGGGGCGGGGCTCCAACTGCTGGGGCCCCGGTATCCGCTGTACGGGGCGTGCGCGCTGTTCCTGCTCGGGACGTTCTGGGCGCTGCGGATGCCGCCGAAGGTGGACTCGGCGAAGGGCGAGCGGCGGGCGCACCTGCTGACGCACGGCGAGCGGAAGCCGAGCCTGCGGACGGTGGGGCCTTCGGTGCTGCACGGTCTGGAGGCGAACGCGGCGCAGCGGATGCTGTCGGGTTTCCTGATCTTCTTCCTGGCGTTCCTGCTGCGCGTGCACCCGCTGCCCGGGCAGAGCGCCGCCGTCTCGCTGGGGATCGTGGGCGTGGCGGCGGGCGTCGGCAACGCGAGCGGTACGGCGATGGGCTCGCTGCTGCGGGACCGGGGGCACGGGCCCGAGGTGATCATCGCCACCATGATCAGCGTGGTCTGCGGTACGGCGATCCTGACGGCGGTGTTCTTCGGCGGCATGATGGTGGCCGTGCTCGGCGCGGTCGCGGGGCTCACGCAGGCGCTGTCGAAGCTGTCCCTGGACGCGCTGATCCAGCGGGACGTGCCGGAGGTCGTACGGACGTCGGCGTTCGCGCGGTCCGAGACGGCGTTGCAGATGGCGTGGGTGCTGGGCGGCGGGATCGGCATCGCGCTGCCGCTGAACGGAACCCTGGGGATGGCGGTGGCGGCGGCGATCCTGGCTCTGGGCGCGCTGCTCTCGGTGCGCGGCCTGCTGGCGGAGGCCCGCCGCAGACCGGGCCCGAAGGGGCGGGCGAAGACGCGGGTGGGCTAGGGGTGGGCCAGGGGCGGCGGCCTGGGTGGCCCGGGGCGGAGGTCCGGGTGACCTCCGGGGCGGGACCCCGAGTGGCCCGGATGGAAGTCCGGGTGGCCCCGGGGGGGGAGGTCCGGGTGGCCCCGGGGGGGGTCCGGGTGGCCCCGGGGGGGGTCCGGGTGGCCCCGGGGGGAGGTCCGGGTGGTGTCCGGGTAGCCCCCCGGGTGGCCTCGCCGCCGATGGCCCGGGTGCCGCCATCCGGTGCCGGAAGGCGGCACGCCGTACCCCCGCGTGGCGCGGGCGCGGCGGCCCGATAGCCTTCGGCTCATGACCGTTGCGTTCTTCACCGGCTCGCGCCGCCGGGCCGCCGTCGCCCTCGGGGCCGTCTCCGCCGGGCTCCTCGTACTCTCCGCCTGCGACAAGCCGACTCCGATCGCGACCCTGACGGTCGGGACCGACTCGGTCCACTCCGAGGCCGCCTGCTACAACGACGGCGACCCCATCAAGGAGTCGCAGATCCAGCAGTGCCTCAACAAGAAGGCCGAGAAGTCCATCACCGTGGCGATGGACGACAAGATCCGCTTCGGGGTCGACCCCGAGATCGCGGACAACGGCTGGACCATCTTCCTCGGCGGCCAGCAGGCCGAGCCCGAGCCGTACAAGAAGACGTACCGGACCATTCCGGCCAGCGCCTTCTTCTCCAGCCAGTCCGGCGAGCCCGCCAGCCAGACCCAGGTGACCATCGTCGAGAACACCGGCAAGAAGCTGACCGGCATCTGGCACTTCCAGCTGAAGAAGGAATCCTGATCCTCCGGTGGTCCCCGACCACCGGATCCACCGGATCCTGATCGTGACGGCCGTGGCGGCGGAGGCGGACTCCGTCTCCGCGGGCCTCGGCCTCTCCCCCGGCCTCGGCGGCCCCGTACCGCTTCCGCTGCCGGGCGGCCTCGTCCTGCGCCGCCACACGGGCGGCACCGGGGCCGTGCGGATCGACGTGCTCGTCGGCGGGGTCGGCCCCGCCGCCGTCGCCGCCTCGACCGGGACCGCGCTGGCGTACGCCTCGCTCACCGGCACCGACTCCAGCGCGCGAGCCCGAACCGGCACGGACACCGGCCCCCGAGCCGACCGTCCCGCTCCCGGGCCCTACGACCTGGTCGTCTCCGCCGGGATCGCCGGCGGGTTCCAGCCCCTCGCGCCCCTCGGATCCGTCGTCGTGTCCTCGGCCCTCGTCGCCGCCGACCTCGGCGCGGAGACCCCCGACGGGTACCTCGCCGTCGACGAACTCGGCTTCGGAAGGTCCGTCCACCCCGTACCGGACGCGCTGACCGGCCGCATCGCCGCCGCCCTGGACGCCGGCGGACCGCCGCACACCGTCTCGCCCGTCCTCACCGTCTCCACCGTCACCGGTACCGCCGCGCGCGCCGCCGAGCTGGCGGGGCGGCACCCCGGAGCCGCCGCCGAGGCGATGGAGGGCTTCGGCGTCGCCGAGGCCGCCGCCGCGTACGGCCTGCCGGTCGTCGAGATCCGGGCCGTGTCGAACGCAGTCGGCCCCCGCGACCGCGCCGCCTGGCGCATCGGCGAGGCCCTGGCCGCGCTCCGGCGCACTTTCGAGCTGTTGAGCAGCACCGTCTTCGTGGAGCTGGAGCCGTCGTGAGCAAGTTGAAGATCGCCTACTCGCCCTGCCCGAACGACACCTTCGTCTTCGACGCCTGGGCCCACGGCCGTGTCCCCGACGCGCCCCGCCTCGACGTGACCTTCGCCGACATCGACATCACCAACGGCTGGGCGGAGAGCGGCGCCGACGGCCACGACGTCCTCAAGGTGTCGTACGCGGTGCTGCCCTGGATCCTCGACGAGTACGCGCTGCTGCCCTGCGGCGGCGCCCTCGGCCGGGGCTGCGGGCCGCTCGTACTGACCCGGGAGGCCGGTACCGGCGCGGACCTGGCCGGGAAGACGGTGGCGGTGCCGAGCGAGCGCTCGACCGCGTACCTGCTGTTCCGGCTGTGGGCGGCCGAGCAGGTGCCGGGCGGGGTCGGGAACGTCGTCGTGATGCCGTTCCACGAGATCATGCCCGCCGTGCGCGACGGCAAGGTCGACGCCGGGCTCGTCATCCACGAGGCCCGCTTCACGTACAAGGAGTACGGGCTGCACTGCCTCGCCGACATGGGCGAGCACTGGGAGTCCACGACCGGGCTGCCGATCCCGCTCGGTGCGATCGTCGCCCGGCGGTCCCTCGGCGAGGAGACGCTGCGGCGGCTCGCCGACGCGGCACGGACGTCGGTACGGATGGCCTGGGACGACCCCGCGGCCTCCCGCCCATACGTCCTGGAGCACGCGCAGGAGATGGACCCGAAGGTGGCCGACCAGCACATCGGGCTGTACGTGAACGAGTTCACGGCCGACCTCGGCGAGCACGGCTACGCGGCGGTCCGCGGGCTGCTCACCCGCGCCGCGGCCGAGGGACTCGTACCGCCCCTCGGCCCGGACGCGCTCGCGTTCCCGTAGCCGGGACCGGCGGAGGGCTCAGCCGGAGGAATCAGACGTCCAGCTGGTCCGCGACCGCGCGCAGCAGGCCCGCGATCTTCGCGCCCTGCGTCTTGTCGGGGTAGCGACCGCGCTCCAGCATCGGCGTGATGTTCTCCAGGAGCGTCGTCAGGTCCTGCACGATGGACGCCAGTTCGTCGGGCTTACGGCGCTGCGCCGCGGCGACCGAAGGGGTCGGGTCGAGGATCGTGACGGACAGCGCCTGATCGCCGCGCTGTCCCGCGACGACGCCGAACTCGACCCGCTGTCCCGGCTTCAGTGCGTCGACTCCGGCGGGGAGCACCGACGAGTGGACGAAGACGTCGCCGCCGTCGTCACGGGAGAGAAAGCCGAAGCCCTTCTCGCTGTTGAACCATTTGACCTTGCCAGTCGGCAAAGCACACGCTCCCTCTGTCGGTCCCGGACACTTCTGGGCGCCCGTAGAAATGCCCCGGAACACCTTACTGGGGCTGTCCCCAGGGACAGTGAGGGTTAATCCAGTCCCCGAACGAGGAAAACCCCTGCCCAGACAGGGCAGAGGCTCACAGAGGGCGTAGCAGGGGTTCAGGCTTCCTTGGTCTCAGCCTTGATGCGGAAGACAGTCGCACGACCGATGCCGTGCTTAGCCGCTACCTTCATGACGCTCAGGCCGGCGTCCAGGTCTTCCAGGACAGCCGTTCGGTCAATCTCTCGGGGACGGCCCCAGGTCTTGCCGTTGGCTTCACGGGACGCACGGGCAGACGCACGGCGGGCACGGTCTTCCGCTCGGATCACGGGGCGTAGAGAACTCCATGATCTTGGAAGCCGTG
Organism: Streptomyces sp. NPDC001728; assembly: GCF_040297565.1. Taxonomy (NCBI): domain Bacteria; kingdom Bacillati; phylum Actinomycetota; class Actinomycetes; order Kitasatosporales; family Streptomycetaceae; genus Streptomyces; species Streptomyces sp. NPDC001728. Next base: position 56,313 of record NZ_JBEOZK010000011.1, on the reverse strand, counting down.
CCTGCCACCTTCCCAGAGCGCCGCTGAGCTGACGGATCGCCACGAACCGGGCGTCACACAACTACGTCGAAGCCCTCCGTGATGACACCCTCGCAGCCCCGGCAGTAGTAGAGCGTCTGGCTCATGCCTTCCCGCCCAGGTTCGCGGAGTCGGGACCACCCAGGTTCACGTAGTGGTCGGTGAGCGCCATGAGGGACCGTGCGAGCCTCTGAGCCTGCCTGAGAGCCCACCGGGAAGCAGCGGGCACAGAACGGACCCTGAGGTGCCGTGAGGCTTCCTCCACGCCCACCAGGGCGCACACACGGGGCATGTCTCCCTGGGGGTGCCTGTCGGCCGCTGCGGTGACCTCAGGGATAGCCAGCATCAGCATCCCCCGGAGCGCCTGAGTGAGGCTGTCCAGCTCCTCCTGGGACAGGTTCTCGGAGTCCTTCCTGAGTGCTCTCAGGGCCGTCTGACGCATCGTCTGGACATCGAGCGGGATCGTCTGCCCCGGGACCTGTTCCGCTGCGCCGTGCGCGGTAGCGTTCACGTGTCGACTCCTTGCAGTCGGCCAAGCTCCGGGGCCGTTCGCGCGGTCGCCGGAGCGCTTGACCTCTCATGCAATCGACTTGGCGTGATCGCTTACAGGGACGCAACGTCCTAGTTCTGGTCGCTTAGCTGACGACTCCCAGGAACTCAGCCAACGACCGCAGCCCCGGCGGATGGTTGGGAAGCGACCACAGGTCACGGACGATCGCGACAGCCAACGTGTGGTGTTGCATCCACGTGGGCGCCACCTTCCGCAGGGACTCAAGTGTCTTGACCGCCCCGGCAGCATCCCCGGTGTCCGTGTGGGCACGCGCCACGTCCAGGAGCAGCCACGTACGCCAGGACGGCGGAGTGTCCTTCCTGAGCCGCATTCCCTTGGCCAGTGCCAACGCGTCTTCCGGGTGGCCGTACTGGACAGCGAGACGTACACGCTCGATACGGACCGATGACGGACTGAACACGCTCACCATGCGGCTGTCTCCGCCCTCAGGGAGCTTGGAGACTCGTGCGGCTTCCTTCTCCGCCCGTTCCATGAGGTCCGCCGCGCGGTCATAGTCACCGCTCCTGGCTGCTGACGTAGCGGCGCTCATCGTCAGTCCGCCCCAGACCTTGAGTCCGTCTGCGGTCTCTGCGTTCCCCGCGCTCTTCATGTCGTCCGCAGCCCTCAGGGCGATAGCCAGAGCGTCTTCCAGGCGTCCCTGCCTCTGGTACGTCCACGCAGTGGAGTTCACGAGCATGGGCAGGAGCAGCGGGTTAGAGGACTGGGCAGCAGCGTCTATCGCCCGTTCAAGGCTGATCAGTGCAAGGTCTGTCTTCCCCATGCGCACAGCTACGTGTCCGGCCAGTTGGAGAGCCTTGCCCAGAGCTGCGAACCCTTCCCCCTGCTGCTCCTTGTCGGCAGAGGCCGTGACAGAGCGAGCGTCCGCGATCAGGGAGGGCAGAGCGTCCATCACAGAGTCGAACTCAGCAGCGTGATAGCGCGTCCACCCCTCTGCGATCTGCTCCCGCAGGGAGTCCATGGAGAAGTCAGAGGCCGGCGGTTGCGGCTCGGGTCCCCAGAGCGCGGGCATGACCGCCCGGCGCATCGCTACGAACTTAGGGCCGTCCGTCTCTCCCTTGGACGAGACCGCAGGAGGATCCCCCAGGAGCGTCGTCAGCTCTACCCCTAGACCGTTCGCCAGGGCGTGAAGCGTGGGGAGCCGGGCGGAGTGCTTGCGCCGCTGCTCTAGCTGTCTGATCACGTCCACGGACACGCTGGAGCGCTCTGACAGCTCTTCCTGTGTCAGTCCCGCCAGACGGCGCAGACGGCGCAGGGTCTTCCCCAGGTCTTCGGTCGTCACGCCGACACCGTACGCCGACCACTCCCCCGCTCATCAGGGTTCGGGGCTACTGCCCTACCCCCTGGGGACTCAAGGCACCCGCGCGACTAGACCACCCCGAATTCAGTTTGAATTGTTAAAGGTGGGGGTGGGTGATTCTGAATTGAATTCACTAAAACAATAAAGCCCCGCATTTGTGCGAGACTTTACTTTATGCGCCCTCTCCGTATCCCTCGAATAGCTTTACCACGCTATCGGGGACCGGGTCTTTAATGAACTCCCACGATTCGGGATTCGTCCAATGCCCCGGCACATTCTGACCCATCACGAGCTTGTCCATTCCCCCTTCCTTGCCCAGGCCCAATTCTTGCGCCATGGTCTTAATGTCCCCGAGGTCAATAACAGTGCCCAGACCCGCATTCGGGATTGCGTCAGTCCAAGCCCAGAGCTTTACCCCATAGGTGCGCAGGAACTCCCTGCGGTCTTCCTGGTCTTTACCTTTCCAGACTTCCCCGTACTTCTTACCTGTGGCCTTGATGGCAGGGTTAGCCCTCTCTGCTTCCTGCTTATCCAGGAGAGCCACCTTTGCCGACAGGCTCTTGTGCATACGGTGGTAGGAGTCTTCCTGCCCCTCTCCGTCGTACGCGCCTGCCAGGAAGTCACCTTCCAGCTTTTCCAGGCGTGCCTTAGCGGACTGGAGTTCCCGAGCCTGAGAGGGCCCTACGCCTGCCCTCTCGTACATGTCCCATGTGCCGACGCTCCCCAGAACCTCCTGGTCAACCCACATGTCGAGCACGTCAGCACGCACGTAGAGACCAGTGGAACAGGCTCCGCCCTTGAACTTGTTGGAGCAGCGGTAATACCTGTGTCCGGGAACCTTCGTCCCGTCTTTCCTGGTGTGACCGGAGCCCATGAGTGAAGTCACCGGGGAATTACATTCTCCACACCGTGCGATACCGGAAAGGAGACTCTTACCGCCTGTTCGGCTTTCCGCTCCTTCCGCTTTAGGAGTGGGTTTAATCCGGTCCACCAAATCCGTCCACTCATCCATTGTCGCCAACGGCTTTTCCGAGAGGATGACCATTTCTCCGCCGTCGTCCAGGATCGCTTCACCCTTATAGGTGTAGATTCCCGGGACCCAGGAAGAGCGGATGAATTTGTTGATGATGGTGGACTGCCACTGCGTTCCCTTGACTTCCTCCCCCTTCACCGTTCGCAGGTGGTCACCCCAGGTGAGCACGCCACGGGAATTGAAGTCACGGGCGATACGGTGAGTGGACTGTCCCTCACGGACACGCCGGAAGATCTCTTCTACGTAGGGGTGGAAGTCCTGGTCAATCTCTAGAACCTTCCGCTTACCACCCTCTACGGCTTTGATGCTGTAGCCGGTAGGCGGAGCACCCGTCAGCCATGAACGGTTCTCCAGTCGGCTCTGTACGCCGTTGAGGATGCGTGCCTGGATCGTGTCCCACTCAGCCTCAGCGAAGACGGCCGTCATCCGGGCCATCATCTTCCCCTGAGGGGTGGAGAGGTCGAACCCCTCTTCCACGCAGACGATGTACTTCCCGTGCTCCTGCGCCCACTCCAACAGCTCGTTGAAGTGCATGGAGCGTCGGGTGAGCCGGTCCATCTTCGCCGCAATGATCACGTCGAACTCATCGGCTCGGGACGTGAGCCAGCGTCCGAGCTTGGGGCGCTTGAAGGGGCTCATGGAGCCTGAGACGTCGGTGTCCTCTGCCTCCCCGACCAGGACGCCGGAGCGGAGAACAGAGCTGACGTGCTCTCGGATCACGGTCCTCTGCCAGTTGATGGACGTGGAGCCGTCAGAGTCGGCGGACAGGCGGAGACAGGCTAGGTAGCGCAGACCAGGTGTCATGGCAGGAGCGTAGCGCTCTCTGTGTGCCTAGGTGACCGGCTTGACCTTGCCGGTAGGCACGTCCGCCCTCGTCCTCGTCGATGGGGATGGCAAACGGCGGGCCGACCGGCCCGCCGGCACCAGGCTAGTGGTCCGGAGGCCGGCGGCAAGACGTCGCCGATGTGTTCCTGTGGCCTGGGAACTACCCTGGCCGGATGCGTAGTGAAACCCCTGCCGTACCGGTGAACGACAGCGCCCCGGGTGACGGCCTCGTCAAGGCCGGTGTCGTCCTCTTCGCCATCGGCGCGGTGGCGACGCTGGTCACCGTGGCCCCGCTGTTCCTGGGCACGGACCCGTTCCCCACCGTCGCGTACACCGTCTCCATGCTGATGGGGGTCGGCTTCGCCGTCGCCGCGGCCGGTGTGCTGCGCTCGATCGCGGCCCAGCGGCGCCAGGCGCGTACCGGCGCGACCGCACCGGTTCAGGCCAGGTAGCTCTCCCACCAGGGACGGAAGTCCGTCAGGTCCGTCAGGACCACGTCCGCGCCGGCCTCCGTCAGCTCCTCCGCGGGGCAGGGGCCGGTCGCGACCGCCACCGAGAAGGCGCCCGCCGTCGCGGCGCCCCGGACATCACCGACGTGGTCCCCCACGTACACCTGCGCGCCGTGCGCGCGCAGGGCCTCCGCCTTGCCCTCGGCCCACAGGCTGCCGACGACCGCGTCCGGCTCGATGCCGAGGTGCGCGAGGTGCAGCTCGGCGTGCGGGCCGTTCTTCGCGGTGACGACGATCGTGCGGCCACCCGCCTCGCGGACCGCCGCTATGGCGTCCCGGGCGCCGGGCATCGGGTGCGAGGGCTCGATCGCGTACACCGGGTAGAGCGCCCGGTAGCGAGCCACCATCTCCGTGACCTGCTCCGCCGGGACCCAGTGCGCCATCTCCTGCTCCAGCGGCGGACCGAGACGGCTGACGACGAGGTCCGCGTCGATCGGCACGCCGTACTCCGCCGAGAACGCCTCGAAGGCGGCCTTGATGCCGGGGCGGGTGTCGATCAGCGTCAGGTCGAGGTCGAAGCCGACGGTGAGCGGGGGCGGGGTGGGGGTGGCCGGTGAAGTCGCGGCTGAGGTCGTCATGGGGGCCATTCTCCGGGGTCGCTCCGGAGGCGCTCCGGGGGCCCGGCGAGGGACCTCCGAGGGACCTCCGGCCCGGGTGGCCACAGCAGGGTGCTGCTTACACTGAGCTAAGCCTTACCAAACCTGCCCCGCGCCGCCCGCTCCCCCGCACCACCCGATGGGTCCTGATGCCAGCCGCTTTCCGTACCAGACGGGTCCTCGCGACCTCGGCGGCTCTCGTCGCCCTGCTGCTCGCCGTACTCCTCAGCCTCGCCGTCGGCGCCCGCGCCATCGCCCCCTCCACGGTGTTCGACGCCCTGCTGCACGGCGGTACGAGCCCCGACGCCGAGGTCGTACGTCAGCTCCGCGTCCCCCGCACCCTCATCGGGCTGATGGTCGGCGCCGCGCTCGCGCTCGCCGGCACCGCGCTCCAGGGCATCACCCGCAACCCGATCGCCGACCCCGGCATCCTCGGCATCAGCCAGGGCTCCTCCGTCGGCGTCGTCCTCGCGATCTCGTTCTTCGGCGTGCACACCCTCACCGGGTACGTGTGGTTCGCCTTCGCCGGAGCCGCCCTCGCGGCGGTCGCCGTGCACGCCGTCGCCTCCAGCGGGCGCGGCGGGGCGACACCCGTGAAGCTGGCGCTCGGCGGGGCCGCCATCAACGCGCTGCTGCTCTCCGTCACCACCGGCATCCTCACCACCCGGGCCTCGGCGCTCGACGAGTTCCGGTTCTGGCAGATCGGCTCGCTCGACGGGCGCGACGCGCAGATCGTCGGCCAGATCTGGCCCTTCCTGCTGCTCGGCGCGGTCCTCGTCCTCTCCGTGGCGCGCGGGCTCGACGCGCTCGCGCTCGGCGAGGACGTCGCCAAGGGGCTCGGGCAGCGGGTCGCGACCGTGCGGATCGTCGGCGGGATCGGCGCGACCGTCCTCACCGGCGCGGCCGTCGCCGCCGCCGGGCCGGTCGCCTTCGTCGGCCTCGCCGTGCCGCACATCGCGCGCGCGATCGTCGGCTCCGACCACCGGTGGGTGCTGCCGATGGCCGCGATCGTCGGCCCGGTGATGCTGCTCGTGGCGGATGTCGCCGGGCGGATCGTGTTCCCGCCGGGCGAGGTGCCCGCCGGGGTGATGACGGCGCTGATCGGGGTGCCGTTCCTGGTGACCCTCGTACGCCGGAAGGCGGTGCCCGCATGAGTACGACCCGTACGACCACCGAAGCGGGTACGACCACCGAAGCGGGTACGGCCACCGGCGCGCGTACGGCCACCGGCACGCGGCCCGCCGGGTACGGGATCGTCCGCGCCCGGGGCGTGTCCTTCCTCGTCCACCGGCGCTCCGCGCTCGTCGCCGGGGGGCTGCTGCTACTGCTGGCCGTGTCCTCCGTCGCGTACCTCTGCGTCGGCGAGCGGTTCGTCGGCCCCTCCGAGGTCGTCCGCATCCTGTTCGGGCAGTCGTCGCCGTCCGCGTTCGTCGTGGCGGAGCTGCGCGAGCCCCGGCTCGTCGTCGCGCTCGCCGTCGGCGCGGCGTTCGGCGTCGCGGGCGCCCTCATCCAGACCGTCGCCCGCAACCCGCTCGCCTCCCCCGACATCATCGGCATCAGCCAGGGCGCCGGGGCCGTCACCGTCGCCGCGATGACCTTCGGCCTCACCTCGTACACCGTCCTGCCGTACCTCTCGATCGCCGGCGGGGTCCTCGCCGCCGCGCTGGTGTACGCGTTCGCCTGGCGCGGCGGGCTGCACGCGACCCGCTTCGTCCTCATCGGCATCGGCTTCGCCATCGCGCTGCGGTCCCTCACCACCCTCTTCATGACCAAGGGCGACTACCTCGTCGCCCAGCAGGCCCAGATCTGGATGACGGGCTCGCTCAACGGGCGCGGCTGGGACGAGTCCGCGCCCATCCGCTGGACGCTGCTCCTCATGCTGCCCGCCGTGCTGTGGGCGGCCCGCGCGCAGCGGACCGTCTCCCTCGACGACGACACGGCGACCGCGCTCGGCGTACGGCTCGGGCCGGTCCGGCTCGGACTCGTCGCCGTGGGCGTCGTGCTGGCGTCGGTGGCGACGGGCGTCGCGGGGCCGGTCGACTTCGTCGCGCTGCTCGCCCCGCAGATCGCCCGCCGGATGACCAGGACCGCGCAGATCCCGCTGCTGTGCTCCGCGCTCACCGGCGCGGTGATCGTGGTCCTCGCCGACCTGCTCGCCAGGCGGCTCTTCTCCCCCGTCGAACTGCCGGTGGGAGTCCTGACGGCGGCGGTCGGCGCCCCGTATCTGATCTGGCTCATCGTCCGGAGCCGTACCGCAGGATCCGCTGGAGGCAAGGCGTGAGCAGGCTGACCGCGCGCGAGCTGACGCTCGCCTACGAGGACCGGACCGTCGTCCACGAACTGGACCTCGCGATCCCCGACGGCAAGGTGACCGTGATCGTCGGTCCCAACGCCTGCGGCAAGTCCACCACCCTCCGGGCGCTCGGCCGGCTCCTCAAGCCGGCCGGCGGGGCCGTCCTGCTCGACGGCGAGGAGCTGGCGAAGCTGCCCACCAAGCGGATCGCCCGCGCGGTCGGGCTGCTCCCGCAGACCCCCGTGGCGCCCGAGGCGATCACCGTCGCCGACCTGGTCTCCCGGGGCCGCCAGCCGCACCAGGCCTGGTGGAAGCAGTGGTCGGAGGAGGACGAGCGGGCCGTCGCCGACGCCATGGAACGCACGGACGTCGCCGCGCTCGCCGACCGGTCCGTGGACGCGCTGTCGGGCGGGCAGCGGCAGCGGGTGTGGATCGCGATGGCCCTCGCGCAGGAGACGGACCTGCTCCTGCTCGACGAGCCCACCACCTACCTGGACATCTCCCACCAGGTCGAGGTCCTCGACCTGGTCCGCCGTCTCAACCGGCTGCGGGGCCGCACGGTCGTCCTCGTGCTCCACGACCTGAACCAGGCGGCGCGGTACGCCGACCACCTGGTCGCGATGAAGGCGGGCCGGGTGGTGGCGGAGGGCCCGCCGGAGGAGGTCGTGACGGAGGAACTCGTGAGGGACGTCTTCGGACTGACGTCGGTGGTGGTCCCCGACCCGGTGACGGGGTCACCGCTGGTGGTGCCGGGGGCGCCGTGGGGGGCGGAGCGGGTGGAGAGGGTGGCGGCCGAGGGCTGACGGCTGACGGCGGGCCGACGGCCGGCTGATACGGGCGGGGCGGTGGACGCGTCAGTGGCGGCGGGCCCGCCACAGGAGGAAGAGGGCCGAGGCCACCGCCGCCCCCCGCAACACCCACGGCCATGTCTCCGACACCGCCGCGCCCATCGCCTCGCCGCCCGCCGCCACCGGGTCGCCCCATCGGCCCCCGACCCTGCCCCACAGCCACAACACGCCCGACGCGGCGGCGAGGCCCGGGATCACCAGGACGGTGGTCTTCGCCTCGCCCGGGGTCAGCCGCCGGGAGGCGTACGCGAGCAGCCAGCCCGCCGCGAGCGCCACGAGCGAACCGAACAGCGCCCCGCCGAGCAGGAGGAGCGCCGCGAGCAGCACGAAGGGGCTCCCGAGGCGCAGCCGGGAGACCGGGGCCGTGTCGAACTCCGGTTCCGCCGCCGCCTCGGGTGCCGCGGCCTTGCGGCGGAGGAGGATACGGGCGAGGCGACGGCGCTTGCCCGGGGCGGGGTCCTCGTCCCAGGCCTCCTCGCCTTCCTCCTCGTCCTCGTCCTCCTCCTCGGGGAGCGGCTCCACGAAGAGGTCCGGGCGCTGCACCCCGCCGACGAATCCCGGGAGGCCTTCGGTGGGGTCCTCCTGCTGCCACCAGTCGGAGGTGTCGTCGAGGAGGCCGTCACCGTCGAGGGCGGTGTCGGGTGTGTGGGGGGCCGCGGAGCCGGTCGTATCGAGGCGGGGGGCTTCGGCCTCGGTACGGCCGCCGGCCCTGGGCTTCCCGAAGAGCGACCTGCCGGGCACGGACTTGCCCGACGCGGACTTGCCCGACGCGGTCTTGGAACCGCGCGATCCCGATCCCGATCCCGATCCGGCACCCGTCCCCTCCCGGGTCCTCCTGCTGCCCGGCAGCCACCCCGGCGCTCTCCCCTGGCGCCCCTCCTTGCGGGGTTTCGGCACCGCAGCCGTCCGCGACGCGCCCGGAGGCGGGGCGCCCCCTTCCTCCCGGTCCTCCCGGTCCTCCCGGTTGTCCCGCGCCGCGCGCGGAGTCGCCGCGCCCGGGCCCTCCGCGCGTTCCACCACCTCGTCCGGCGTTCCCAGCGCGCCGAGGATGCCGCGCACCGCCGACGGGCTCTCCTCGCCGTGCGTGGCGCGGCGGCGGTCGATCTCGTTGCGGAGGGCGGACACCAGCCGCATCCGCTCGCTCGCCGGCAGCCGGCGCTGCTGAGCCAGATCGCCGACCCGGCTCAGATAGTCGTAGACCAACTGGTCGCTCTCGATCCCCACGGTGCCCCTCCACGGCCGGTTCGCCCGGTACGGCCCGACGTTAGCGCCTGCGCAGCGGCTAACGTGGTCCGGATGGGGATCGGTGAGCTCGACCGGGAGGCGCACGTGCCCGAGGTAACTGGCGCCGCCGCGGCGCCCCGCACACTCGCCGAGGCGCTGCGCGCACGGGGCGACGAGGGGCTCGCCGCGCTGTTGCGGGCCCGGCCCGATCTGCTGGGCCCCGTACCGAACGATCTGACGCAGCTGGCGACGCGCGCCGGGACGCGGGGTTCGGTGGTGCGGGCCCTGGAGCGGCTCGACCGGTTCGCGCTCCAGACGGCGGAGGCGCTGGCGGTGGCGCCGGACCCGGCCCCGTACCCCGTACTCCTGGCCCTGCTCACCGGCGACGAGGGGGACGCGGCGATCGCGGCGGCGCTGCCGGGCGCGGTGGCGCTGCTGCGCGAGCAGGCGCTCGTGTGGGGCGAGGACGACCGGCTGCGGCTGGTGCGGACGGCGCGGGAGCTGCTGGCGCCTTCGGCGCAGCATCCGTCGCCGACGGGACTCGGGCCGACGGTGGCGGAGGCGACGGCGGGGATGTCGCCGGGCCGGGTGCAGGAGATCATCGGGACGGCGGGGCTCTCGGCGACGCACGATCCGGTGTCGGCGGTGCGGGTGTTGACGGAGTTGTTCACGGACCGGGACCGGATGAGCGCGCTGCTCGACACGGCGCCGCCGGACGCGCTGGCGGTCCTGGACCGGCTGGTGTGGGGTCCGCCGTACGGCGAGGTGACGGCGAAGCCGGCGCGGCCGGTGCAGTGGCTGCGGGACCGGGGGCTGCTGCTGCCGGTGTCGGCGCGGACGATGGTGCTGCCGCGTGAGGTGGCGCTGCATCTGCGGGGCGGGCGGGCGCACCGGGCGCCGGAGCCGCTGGCGCCGGAGCTGCGGGTGCAGCGCGAGTACCGCCCACAGGTTGTGGACAGCGCGGCGGCCGGGCAGGCGCAGCTGGCGCTCGCGACGGTCGAGGAGCTGCTGAAGTCCTGGGACCGGGGCGGGCCGCAGGTGCTGCGGGCGGGCGGTCTTTCGGTACGGGATCTGCGGCGGACGGCGGCGACGCTCGACGTCACGGAGGAGACGGCGGCGTTCTGGCTGGAGCTCTGTTACGCGGCGGGGCTGCTGGCCTCGGACGGTGAGGCGGACGAGCGGTACGCGCCGACGCCGGTGTACGACGACTGGCTCGACCTGCCGCCGGCGGAGCGCTGGTCGCTGCTGGTGGCGCCGTGGCTGACGGCGACCCGTACGGCGGGCCTCGTCGGCGGGCAGGACGCGAAGGGTCGGGCGCTCTCGGCGCTCGGGCCCGAGCTGGACCGGGCGCCGGCGCCGGAGGTCCGGCACCGGGTGCTGGTGCTGCTGGCGACGCTGCCGCCGGGGTCGGCGGCGGACCCGGAGTCGCTGTTCGCGCGGCTCCGGTGGGAACGGCCGCTGCGGGGTGCGGCGCAGGGCGGCCGTCCGGTGGAGCAGGCGGCGGGCGCGGGAGCGGGACCCGGCGGGGCGGGTGTGTCCGCCGTACCGCCGCCGGCGCCCGGCGATCTGCGGTCCCGGCTCGCCCGCTGGACGCTGGCGGAGGCGGAGCTGCTGGGGCTCACCGGGCGGGGCGCCCTGTCGGGGCCCGCGCGGGCGCTGCTGAACCTGCCGCTCGCGGAGGCGGCGACGGACGCCGAGCCGGGCGGCGGGGTCGAGCTGTCGGTGGCGGCCGGGCGGGCGGCGACGCTGCTCGCGCCGCTGCTGCCGGAGGCGGTCGACCACGTACTCCTCCAGGCGGACCTGACGGCGGTGGCGCCGGGGCCGCTGCGACGGCCGCTGGGCGACGCGCTCGCGGTGCTCGCGGACGTGGAGTCGAAGGGTGGTGCGACGGTCTACCGGTTCACGCCGGGATCGGTGCGCCGGGCGCTCGACTCGGGGCGGACGGCGTCCGACCTGCACGAGTTCCTGAAGGCGCACTCCCGTACGCCGGTGCCGCAGCCGCTCGCGTACCTGATCGACGACGTGGCGAGACGTCACGGCCATCTGCGGGTGGGGGCGGCGTCGGCGTACGTCCGCTGCGACGACGACACGGTCCTCGGGGAGATCCTGGCCGACCGGCGATCGGCGGCACTGGGCCTGCGGAGGCTGGCGCCGACGGTGCTCGCGGCGCAGACGGACCCGGCGTCGCTGCTCGACGGGCTGCGCTCGATGGGCTACGCGCCGGCGGCGGAGTCGGCGGCGGGCGACGTACTGATCACCAGGGCGGACGCGTACCGGACGGGCGCGCGGACGGCCCCGGTACCGGTCCCGGACGGCCCGCCGGCCCCGGACGCGACGCTGCTGGGCGCGGCGGTACGGGCGATCCGGGCGGGCGACCGGGCGGCGACGGCGGTACGCAAGGAACCGGCGGCCCCCACGGCGGCGGGCGCGCTGCCCCGCACCTCGGCGGCGGAGACGCTGGCGACGGTCCAGGCGGCGGCGATGACGGGCTCGGCGGTCTGGATCGGCTACGTGAACGCGGAGGGCGCGGCGAGCCAGCGGGTGATCGCCCCGGTCCGGGTGGAGGGCGGCTTCGTGACGGGCTACGACCACACGGCGGACGAGGTCCGCACGTACCCGCTGCACAGGATCACGGGCGTGGCGGAACTGGCGGACGACCAGGTGTGAGGGCGGTCCGGGCCTGATCCGAGCCCGCCCCTGATCCGGAGGCCGGGTCTCAGGTCCTCGGGCTGACGAGAGCCGCCGGGCCGGCCTCCATCGGGAACGGCTTCTCGATCAGTGTCGTCCGCCCCGCCTCGGCGACGGTCCGCTCCACGTAGCGGCCGTCCTGAAGCTCGCAGACGACCAGCGTCGGCGCGGGCTCAAGCTCAAGGCGCCGCCATGGCGCGCCCCATGGACGACGTGAGGTCCAGGGGTTCGCTCGCGGACGCCAGAGCCACACTCTCCGCCTGAGTGACCTTCATGATCTCCGCGAAGTCCACCGTGGACCGGGCCAAGCGGTCAATCTTGAAGAACACGATCGCGTCGAACTCGGCAAGGTGGGACAGGATCCGTTGCAGCCCCGGACGGTCGAGGCCGCGCGAGTAGCCGGACACGTCGATGTCCTCTTCGACGGATATGACCTTCCACCCTCTGGCCTGGCACAACGCCTCGCACGCCGCCCGCTGACGCTCCGGCGAGGTAGACTCTTCTGTTTCCCGCGAAAGGCGGACATAGATGGCCGCGCGCATTCCCGACGCGTCGGCCGGAACGCCCTTCGGGCGACGGGCGCGGGGCATGGCCCTGGCCGTGACAGGCGCAGATGTGGCGTCTGTCACACGAGGATCCTATCGCTGGAGGTATGTGTGTCCTGCCTGATCGTCCAGAGTGACAAGACGCTGCTCCTGGAGGTCGACCACGAGCTCGCAGAGGCGTGTCGGCGGGTCATCGCGCCCTTCGCCGAGCTGGAGCGGGCTCCTGAGCACATTCACACCTACCGGGTGACGCCCCTCGGGCTGTGGAACGCGCGGGCCGCCGGGCACGATGCCGAGCAGGTCGTCGACGCGCTCGTCGAGTACTCCCGCTACCCCGTGCCGCACGCCCTGCTCGTCGACATCGCCGAGACCATGGCCCGCTACGGGCGGCTCACCCTGTCCAAGCACCCCACCCACGGGCTCGTCCTGACCAGCACCGACCGGCCGGTGCTTGAGGAGATCCTGCGGTCGCGGAAGGTGCAGCCGCTCGTCGGGGAGCGGATCGACGCCGACACCGTCGTCGTGCACCCCTCCGAGCGCGGGCAGATCAAGCAGACGCTGCTCAAGCTGGGCTGGCCCGCCGAGGACCTCGCCGGGTACGTCGACGGCGAGGCCCACCGGATCGATCTGGCCGAGGACGGCTGGTCCCTGCGGCCCTACCAGAAGCAGGCCGTCGAGGGCTTCTGGCACGGTGGCTCCGGCGTGGTCGTCCTGCCCTGCGGCGCCGGGAAGACGCTGGTCGGAGCCGGTGCGATGGCCCAGGCCAAGGCGACCACCCTGATCCTCGTGACCAACACCGTCTCCGCCCGCCAGTGGAAGAGCGAGCTGGTGAAGCGGACCTCGCTGACCGAGGACGAGATCGGCGAGTACAGCGGTACGAAGAAGGAGATCCGGCCGGTCACCATCGCCACCTACCAGGTGCTCACCACCAGGCGGAAGGGCATCTACCCCCACCTGGAGCTCTTCGACTCCCGCGACTGGGGACTGATCGTCTACGACGAGGTCCATCTGCTTCCCGCGCCCGTCTTCAAGTTCACCGCCGACCTCCAGGCCCGGCGGCGGCTCGGGCTGACCGCCACCCTCGTCCGCGAGGACGGGCGCGAGTCCGACGTCTTCTCGCTCATCGGGCCCAAGCGGTTCGACGCGCCCTGGAAGGAGATCGAGGCGCAGGGCTACATCGCGCCCGCCGACTGCGTCGAGGTCCGGGTCAACCTGACCGACTCCGAGCGGCTCGCCTACGCGACCGCCGAGGCCGAGGAGAAGTACCGCTTCTGCGCCACCACGGCGACCAAGCGGAAGGTCACCGAGGCACTGGTGAAGAAGTTCGAGGGACAGCAGATCCTCGTCATCGGCCAGTACATCGACCAGCTCGACGAGCTGGGCGAGCACCTCGACGCCCCCGTCATCAAGGGCGAGACCCCGAACGCCCAGCGCGAGAAGCTCTTCGACGCCTTCCGCACCGGCGAGATCAGCGTCCTCGTGGTGTCGAAGGTCGCCAACTTCTCCATCGACCTGCCCGAGGCCACCGTCGCCATCCAGGTGTCCGGCACCTTCGGCTCCCGCCAGGAGGAGGCGCAGCGCCTCGGCCGCGTGCTCCGGCCGAAGGCCGACGGCCACCAGGCGCACTTCTACTCGGTCGTCGCCCGCGACACCATCGACCAGGACTTCGCCGCGCACCGGCAGCGGTTCCTGGCCGAGCAGGGGTACGCGTACCGCATCGTCGACGCGGACGAGCTGCTCGCGCCGTAGCGGTGCTGGTCCGTCCCGTACGGGGCCGGCCTCGCGCGCTCAGTCCATCAGCGCGAGGAACGGGCCCGCGATCCCCAGGGCGTACTCGGCGACCACCAGGCCCTTACGGGGGTTGATCAGGGCCGCCGCGCCCGTGGCGGCGCCCAGGCCCACGGCCCAGAAGCCGGCCGCCATGAAGCCGTCGTCGGCGCCGTCTCCGTCGACGGCGTCGAGGAGCCCCAGGGCGCCCGTGACCACCAGGCACACCGCGAGGAAGAGGAATCCGCCGACGGCGGTGAAGCGGAGGGCGCGGGTGCCGGCGACCGGGGTGCCGGTGGTCGCCGTGTCGGCGGTCGCGGTGGGCTTCGTCGTCATGCCGCGATCACATCAGCGCTCCCCCGGCGCCCACAGCCGTACGCGTACTCAGTCCGGGCCCGGGGCGTACTCAGGTCGTGGGTTCCTGACGCCGGACTCCGGTGGGCCGTAGTCGCCGAGGAGGGCGACTACGACCGCCGCGCCGCCGAAAGCGCGTATCGCGCGCAGCGCCGTGCCCAGGGCGTGGACGCGGGGGCGGGGGACGGTGGTCACGAGAGTGAAGGTCGTCGCGGTCATGCCTCCATCATCGAATCCGGACATTAAGAACACATCGCCCTGGGGGTGGAATCGGGGTCCCCCTCACGTCGGACCCCTTCCCCTAGGGGTCCCGGGGGCGGAAGCGTGGTTCGCCGGGACCTCCGCCCGGCGTTACACTTCTCGGCTTCCCCGCTTCCCGTTCGTGGAGCGCCGCCGTCCGGTCGGAAACCGGCGGCCACCTTGTCGTGTCCGCGTATCCGCCTGCCCGGAGGCCTCACTGTGTCCGCATCCGATCCGCTCGCGCGTGAGCGCGCCCATCTGGCCTCGTCCCGCGCCGCCCTGCGCGCGATGCGCGAGGACGTGGAGGCGCTCGACATCAAGGACGTCACGGCGAACTGGGTGAACTCCCTCGTCCTCGGCCGGCAGATCGAGGACCGGATCAAGGCGCTGGCCGACCTCTCCCACACGCCGCTGTTCTTCGGGCGGCTCGACTACCTGCACACCACGCAGGAGGGCCAGCGCTTCTACATCGGGCGGCGGCACGTCCACGACGCCAACGGCGACCCGATGGTGATCGACTGGCGCGCGCCGGTCTCGCAGCCGTACTACCAGGCCTCGCGGAAGGACCCGCAGGACGTCGGCCTGCGGCGCCGTTTCGGCTACACGGGCGGCGAGCTCACCGCGTACGAGGACGAGCACCTCTCCGACCCGGACGAGCTGGAGCGGACCAGCCGGCTGCTCCAGACCGAGATCGAGCGGCCCCGCGTCGGGCCCATGCGCGACATCGTCGCCACGATCCAGCCGGAGCAGGACGGGATCGTCCGCTCCGACCTGTCGGGGACGGTCTGCGTGCAGGGAGGCCCCGGCACCGGCAAGACGGCCGTCGGCCTGCACCGTGTCGCGTACCTCCTCTACGCGCACCGGGAGCGGCTCGCCCGCACCGGCACCCTGGTCATCGGGCCGAACCGGTCCTTCCTCCAGTACATCGAGCAGGTGCTGCCCGCCCTCGGCGAGCTGGAGGTGAAGCAGGCGACCGTCGACGACCTCGTCGCGCACGTCGAGGTGCGGGGGACGGACGAGGCGGCGACGGCGGTCGTCAAGGGCGACGCCCGGATGGCGGAGCTGCTGCGCCGGGCGCTGCGCTCGCACGTGGCGCTGCCGAAGGAGCCCCTGATGGTGGTGCGCGGCTCGCGCCGCTGGCGGGTGCCCGCGTACGAGGTCGAGGAGATGGTGCGGGAGCTGCTGGACCGGGACATCCGGTACGGGGCCGCCCACGAGGCGCTGCCGCAGCGCATCGCGCACGCCGTCCTGGTCCGAATGGAGGAGGCGGGCGAGGCGCCCGACGACCGGGTGCAGAACGCCGTCGCCCGGAACCCGGCGGTGAAGGCGGTCGTCAAGGAGTGCTGGCCGGCGGTGGATCCCGCGAAGCTGGTGCTGCGGCTGCTGGGCGACGCGGAGTTCCTGGCGGAGCACGCCGAGGGGCTGTTCACCGGGGACGAGCAGAAGCTGCTGCTGTGGGCGAAGCCCGCGCGCAGCGTGAAGACGGCGAAGTGGTCGGCGGCGGACGCGGTCCTCGTCGACGAGGCGCGGGACCTGGTGGAGCGGACGCACTCGCTCGGGCATGTGGTCCTCGACGAGGCGCAGGACCTGTCACCGATGCAGTACCGGGCGGTGGGCCGGCGCTGCACGACCGGCTCGGCGACGGTCCTCGGCGACCTGGCGCAGGGCACGACGCCCTGGGCGACGGAGAGCTGGGCGCAGGCGCTGGGGCATCTGGGGAAGCCGGAGGCGCTGGTGGAGGAGCTGACGGCCGGTTTCCGTGTGCCGCGCGAGGTGATCGCGTACGCCTCGCGGCTGCTTCCGTTCATGTCGCCGGGGCTCGCGGCGGTCGAGTCGGTGCGGGAGAACCCCGGTGCGCTGGAGGTGCGGCACACGGACGCGCTGGACGCGGAGGTCGTCGCGGCCTGCGCCGAGGCGCTGGCGCACGAGGGCTCGATCGGTCTGATCGCCGCCGACGCGCGGATCGCGCCGCTCGCGGAGGCGCTGACGGCCGCCGGTCTCGCGTACCTCTCCCCCGGTGAGGAGACGACCGCCGAGTCCCGGCTGACGCTGGTGCCGGCCTCGCTCGCGAAGGGTCTGGAGTACGACTACGTGGTCCTGGACGAGCCGGCGGCGGTCGTCGACGGCGAACCGGACGAGCGGACGGGCCTGCGGCGGCTGTACGTGGCGCTGACGCGTGCGGTGTCGGGGCTGGCGGTCGTTCACCGCGCCCCCGTTCCGCACCAGTTGGGCGCGCTGTGAGCGGCACGGGGCCCGCGCCGGGCGCCGTCGGGTCCCTGCATCACGTCGAGGTGTGGGTGGGGGACCTGGAGCACGCGGAGGAGAGCTTCGGGTGGCTGCTCGGCGCGCTCGGGTACGCGGCGTTCCAGCGGTGGGAGGGCGGCCGGAGCTGGGCGCTCGGCTCCTGCTATCTGGTCGTCGAGCGGTCGTCCGCCCGTACGTCGGACCGGCACGACCGGCTGCGGCCCGGCCTGAACCACCTGGCGTTCCACGCCGGGGACCGGGCCGCCGTCGACGCGCTGGCCGCCGAGGCGCCGGCGCACGGCTGGCGGCTGCTGTTCGCGGACCGGCACCCGTACGCCGGGGGCGAGGGGGTCTACGCGGCCTATCTGGAGAACGCCGACGGGTTCGAGGTGGAACTCGTCGCCGATCCGGCGTGACCCGACCTCGGACACGACCTCGGACACGATCTCGGACACGATCTCGGACACGGCCTCGGACACGGCCTCGGACACGGCCTCGGACACGACCGATGAGTTTCGGCGTACTCCCCCGTCTATAAGTTGTAGCCGGTGCTGCCGAGCACCGGACACGAACCTCACGGGAGACTCCAGATGCGCACCCTGATCAGCACCGCCTTCGTCTCGCTCGACGGTGTCGTGGAGGCTCCCGGCGGCGAGACCGGCTACCGCAACGCGGGCTGGACCTTCAAGGACATGGAGTTCCTGCCGGAGGCGTACGCACTCAAGGGCCAGGAGCAGCAGGAGGCCACCGCGATGCTGCTCGGGCGGGCCAGCTACGAGGCGTTCAGCGCGGTCTGGCCCGACATGGAGGACTTCGCGGACTACAAGGCGATGCCGAAGTACGTGGTGTCGACCACGCTCACGGAAGACGACCTCGTGGACGACTGGGGCGAGATCACGATCCTGCGCTCGCTCGACGAGGTCGCCGCGCTGAAGGAGACCGAGGGCGGGCCGATCATCATGCACGGCAGCGCGTCGCTGGGCCGCTCGCTCTCGGACGCCGGGCTGATCGACCGGTACAACCTGCTGGTCTTCCCGCTGCTCCTCGGCGCGGGCAAGCGGCTGTTCAGCGCGACGGACAAGGACACCCAGAAGCTGAAGCTGGTCGAGCACGAGGTGTACGCGAACGGCATGCAGAAGAACGTCTTCGACGTCGTCCGCTGACCCCTGACGGGGCGGGTCAGAGCTTCGCGTACTCGGCGAGGGCCTCGGTGCGGGTGCGGCGGGCGACCGCCGCCAGCACCGGGTTCGTGTCGCGGTAGTACTGCTCGGTGACCAGGCCCCAGGCGAGCGCCCAGCCCCGCCCGCGCTCCCAGGTCGCGTCGTCGACGCGGGCCGCCTCCCGGAAGAGGGGGCGGGTGTCGGCGGTGAACAGCGTCCAGGCGGGCATCGTGTCGCAGGCGGGGTCGCCCGTGCCGAGGCCGCCGAAGTCGATGACGGCGCTGAGCCGGCCGGCGCGGCCGAGCAGGTTGCCGGGGAGCAGGTCGCCGTGCACCCAGACGGGGGCGCCGTCCCACTGGGGGAGCCGGAGGACCGCCTCCCAGGAGGCGGTCGCGAGGTCCGCGTCGACCAGGCCGTCGGCGGCGAGGCCCCGGACGGCCCACGGCAGCTGTCCCTCCTCCCAGGAGGTGACCGGGCCGCCCCGGAAGGACGTGGGCCCGTCGCCCGCGTCGACGGCGCGCAGGGCGGCGCCGAAGCGGCCGAGCTCGACGGCCGCGTGGGCGAGGTCGGTGAGCGGGACGTCGTACGTGTCGTCCCCGTCGAGCCAGCGGTAGACCGACCAGGGCATCGGGAACGCGTCGCTCGGCTCGGCGCGGCCCACCGGGACCGGGACGTCCAGCGGCAGGTGCGGGGCGAGCAGGGGCAGCCAGCGCTGTTCCTTCTCGACGTGCCGGGCGGCGTACGCGACCCGGGGCAGCCGGACGACGAGGTCGTCACCGAGCCGGAACATCACGTTGTCCGTACCGGCGGAGCGCACGGCACGGACGGGGAGCCCGGCCCACTCGGGGAACCGGGCGGCGACGAGCCGTTCGACGAGTGCGGTGTCGGGGGTCGGGCCGTCGGTTCCTCGCGCGGTCGCTGCCATGCGGGGAGGTTAACGACCGGTGGGGGGCCGGGGCGAGGAGTTTTCGACGGCGGGAGCACCCACCGCATCACGCCCCCGCCCCTGGCCCCGTCTACGCGTCCACCGCCTCCCGCCATGTCCGTACCGCGTCCGCCGACACCGGGGCCGCCCAGCCCCGGGGGCGGGCCGCGCCGCCGATGTGGAAGGCGTCGAGGCCCGCCGCGCGGAGTTCGGGGAGGTGGTCGAGGCGGAGGCCGCCGCCGACGAGGATCCGCGCCTCGTAACCGGGCTCGCCCGCGCGGGCCGCCTCGGCCTTGAGCGTGGCGAGGCCGTCGTCGACGCCGGTCGCGGCGCCGGCGGTGAGGTAGGTGTCGAGGCCGGGCAGGTCGGCGAGGCGCTTGCGGAGGCCGTCGCGGTCGGCGGCGCGGTCGATCGCCCGGTGGAAGGTCCAGCGGGCGCCGTCGAGGGCGGCGAGGAGGCGCTCGACGGCCACGAGGTCGGGCTCGCCGTCGGGGGTGAGGAAGCCGAGGACGAACTCGTCCGCCCCGGCCTCGCGCAGTTCCAGGGCCCGCCCGGCCAGTGCGTCGACGTCGCCGGCCGCGAATCCGTCGGTGAGACGGAGCATCACGCGCAGCGGGATGTCGACGGCGGCGCGGATCGCGGCGAAACCGGTCCGGGACGGGGTGAGTCCGTCCGCCGCCATGTCGGTGACGAGTTCGAGCCGGTCGGCGCCACCGGTCTGGGCAGCGACCGCGTCTTCCTCGTCGAGGGCGATCACCTCAAGGACTGCACGGTTGCTCATCGAGCCCATTCCTCCATGAATGACGGCTATAGGTCTAGTCCAATGACCAGACTAGCCGTGTGCGTGTCCTCCCGCATCGTGCGTGGCCTCGGAGGCCGCCGGAGCGGGCGCCTGCGCGGGCGCCTTCCCGTTCGCGCCCGCAGTCACCGTGAAGGCCGCCGTCCGCACCTTGCCCTGGTGCTGGAAGTCCAGGAACAGACGGTACGTGCCCGCGCTCGGCGCTGTCGCCGTGAAGGAGACGTCGGGACCGGGGCCGCCCTCGTTCGGGTGCACGTGGAGGTAGGCGAGGTCGCCGTCGCGGAGGGCGACGAGGTGACCGTACGCCCCGAGGTACGGCTCCAGGTCGGTGACCGGCTTCCCGCCCTTGGTGACGGTGAGCCGCAGTTCGCCGGCCTTGCCGGGGTTCAGGGTGCCGCCGAGGCGGACCTGGTAGCCGTCGACGGCGGCGGTCGGCGCGATGGCGGGCAGCGGCTTCGGCGCGTACGCCCCGGGGACGGAGAGGTCGGCGCCGAGCGTGACGCCCTTGGCGCCGGGCGCGGCGGGCTTGAAGTCGGCGAAGGCCTTGTAGCCACCGGCGGCGGGCAGGTCGACGGGGGTCGTCCAGGTGCCGTCGGCCGCCTTCACGGGGTGCAGGTGGCGGAAGGTGTTGAGGTCGCGCGAGGCGACGATGAAGTGCAGTTCCTTGCCGTGCTCGGTGGTGAAGGCGGTGACCTTCCTGCCGGCCGCGTCCTTGACGGAGAACTTCAGGACGCTGCGGCCCGGGGTGGTGACGGGAGTCTCCAGGGCGAGGGTGTAGCCGCCGTCGGAGACCTGGAGGCCGCCGGGGAGGTTCGCGGCGGAGGCGTCGGCGGGCGCGGCCTCCTCGTGTCCGGCGTGGCCGCCTGCGGCGGGGCCCTCGGTGGCGGCGGGCGCGGACGCGTGGTCGCCGTGCTCGGCCTTCGTGGGCTCCTCGACGGGGCCGACGCCCTTGCCCACCCCGTACGCGGCCCCGAAGGTCGCGGCGAGCGCGGCGGCGTAGGCAGTGATCTTCACTCCGGTGTTCATGGCTGCTCTCCCGTACGTGGGTGGGGTGGGTGACCGTGCGGCGCGCCGCGCCGTGTGGGGGCGTGTCGCGCTGTCCGATGCACTTCACCATACCCCTGGGGGGTATCAAGTCAAGTCGGGGAACGGCTTGCGTCGGATACGGGAGGGGGGTATACATGGACTCACAACCGAATACCCCCCGAGGGTATCGGACCGGGAATCGACCGAGGAGGAAGCCATGGGCTCCTGCTGCACCCCCGACAACAGCTGCTCGACCACGGAGGCCACCGCCGTCGCGGTCGCCGACAGCACCGTCACGGTCTACGCCGTCTCCGGCATGACCTGCGGGCACTGCAGGACCGCGATCACCAAGTCCGTCAGCGCGCTGGACGGCGTCCTCGCCGTCGAGGTCGACGTGGACGGCGGCCTGGTGACCGTGACCACGGGCGGCGAGCCCGACGACGCCGCGATCACCGCGGCGGTCGACGACGCGGGCTACGAGCTCACCGGCCGCGCCGCCTGACCGAACAGCCCCCTCGGCCGCCGGGGCCCGCCCACCACGCCCGGGCCCCGGCCCCCGACACCCCGCACACGAGGGCTTCCGCCACCGGGACCGGCGAGTGAGCCGAAAGGGCGCGCCGGGGGAACGGAACCGAGCGCGCGGAGCCTCCCGAGGAACGAGGGAGGCGAGCACGGTCGGGGCCGTGAGCCCGGCACCAGCGCCCCAGAGGCGGACCGAGCCCTGAAAAAAGAGGAGCAGGAGCTATGACAACGACGACACCGGGCACCGCCCAGGTCGAGCTCGCCATCGGCGGCATGACCTGCGCCTCGTGTGCGGCCCGTATCGAGAAGAAGCTCAACCGGATGGACGGGGTCGAGGCCACCGTCAACTACGCCACCGAGAAGGCGAAGGTCACCTTCGACGCCGACATCGACGTCGCCGCGCTGATCGCCACCGTCGAGGCCACCGGCTACACCGCCGCCGAGCCGCAGCCCGAGCGCCCCGCGAGCGGCGGCGAGGAGGGCCCGACCGACGAGGAGAAGGCCGACGAGGAGCTGCGGCCCCTCAAGCAGCGGCTGATCACCGCCGCCACGCTCGCCGTGCCGGTCATCGCGATGGCGATGGTCCCGGCGCTCCAGATCGAGTACTGGCAGTGGCTGAGCCTCACGCTCGCCGCGCCGGTCGTCGTCTACGCCGCCTGGCCCTTCCACAAGGCCGCCTGGACCAACGCCAAGCACGGCGCGGCCACCATGGACACCCTGATCTCGGTCGGCACGATCGCCGCGTTCCTGTGGTCCCTGTGGGCGCTGTTCTTCGGTACGGCCGGCACGCCGGGGATGACCCACCCGTTCGAGTTCACGATCGCCCGTACCGACGGCGCCGGGAACATCTACCTGGAGGCCGCGGCCGGCGTCACCGCCTTCATCCTCGCGGGCCGCTACTTCGAGGCCCGTTCGAAGCGCAAGGCGGGCGCCGCGCTCAAGGCGCTGATGCAGCTGGGCGCCAAGGAGGTGACCGTCCTCAGGAACGGCCAGGAGGTCACCGTACCGACGGCCGACCTACAGGTCGGGGACCGTTTCCTGGTCCGTCCCGGCGAGAAGATCGCCACCGACGGCACGGTCGTCGAGGGTTCGTCCGCCGTGGACGCCTCCATGCTCACCGGCGAGTCCGTCCCGGTCGAGGTCTCCGTCGGCGACTCCGTGACCGGCGCCACCCTGAACGCCGGCGGCCGGCTGGTCGTCGAGGCCACCCGCGTCGGCTCCGACACCCAGCTCGCCCGGATGGCGAAGCTCGTCGAGGACGCGCAGAACGGCAAGGCCGCCGCCCAGCGCCTCGCCGACCGGATCTCGGCCGTCTTCGTCCCGATCGTCATCGCGCTCGCCCTCGGCACCCTCGGCTTCTGGCTGGGTACGGGGCAGGGCCTGACCGCCGCCTTCACCGCCGCCGTCGCCGTACTGATCATCGCCTGCCCCTGCGCCCTGGGCCTGGCCACCCCGACCGCCCTCATGGTCGGCACCGGCCGCGGCGCCCAGCTCGGCATCCTGATCAAGGGGCCCGAGGTCCTGGAGACCACCCGCAAGGTCGACACGATCGTCCTCGACAAGACCGGCACCGTCACCACCGGCCGGATGACCCTCATCAAGGTCCACACCGCCGAGGGCGTCGACGAGAAGGACGTCCTGCGGCTCGCGGGCGCCCTGGAGCACTCCTCGGAGCACCCGATCGCGCAGGCCGTCGCCACCGGCGCCGCCGCCAAGGTGGGGACGCTCCCGACCCCCGAGGACTTCGCCAACATCCCCGGTCTGGGTGTGCAGGGCGTCGTCGAGGGCCACGCCGTCCTGGTCGGCCGCGAGAAGCTGCTCGACGAGTGGGCCATGGCGCTCCCCGCGGACCTCAAGTCCGCGAAGGACGCCGCCGAGAAGACCGGCAAGACCGCCATCGCGGTGGCCTGGGACGGCGAGGCCCGTGCGGTCCTGGAGGTCGCCGACGCCGTCAAGGAGACCAGCGCGGAGGCCATCCGGCGGCTGCGCGGTCTGGGGCTGACGCCGATCCTGCTCACGGGTGACAACAAGGCGGTCGCGGAGGCCGTCGCCGCCGAGGTCGGCATCGACGAGGTCATCGCGGAGGTCATGCCGCAGGACAAGGTCGACGTCGTCAAGAAGCTCCAGGCGGAGGGCCGTTCGGTCGCCATGGTCGGCGACGGCGTCAACGACGCCGCCGCGCTCGCCCAGGCCGACCTGGGTCTGGCGATGGGCACCGGCACGGACGCCGCCATCGAGGCCGGCGACCTGACCCTCGTACGGGGTGACCTGCGGGCCGCGGCCGACGCGATCAGGCTCTCCCGCAAGACGCTCGGCACGATCCGCTCGAACCTGTTCTGGGCCTTCGCCTACAACGTGGCGGCCCTGCCGCTCGCGGCGGCCGGACTGCTCAACCCGATGATCGCGGGCGCGGCGATGGCCTTCTCCTCGGTCTTCGTGGTCGGCAACAGCCTCCGTCTGCGGGGCTTCCAGGCCGCCGACCGCTGACGAACGTCCTTCCCTCCCTCCCCCTCCCCTCCCCGAGGAGCCCGTCGTGGCCGGTTACGGACAGCACAAGGAAGACATCATCAGACGCCTGCGCCGCATCGAGGGTCAGGTCAGGGGGGTGCAGCGGATGGTCGACGAGGACGTCTACTGCATCGACGTCCTCACCCAGGTCTCCGCGATCAACGCGGCCCTCCAGTCCTGCGCGGTGGCCCTGCTGGACGAGCACCTCAGCTGCTGCGTCACGGAGGCCATCGCCCAGGGCGGGGACCAGGCGAAGGTGAAGGTGGGCGAGGCCTCGAAGGCCATCGCCCGGCTGATCCGGACCTAGCGCCCGGGTCAGGGCCCCTGTCCAGGGCCCTGACAGGGTCCTGGACAGGACCGACAGGAGAACCCGTAAGAGGCCCCCGGGGGAGATCAGCCGCTCTTGCGTGAAGGGCAGTCGGCGGACAGCGTGAGACTCAGCCGGAGACAGAGGCCGAGCAGCTGCCGGAGGAGCACCAGCTCCACCGATCCGGGGAGACCGGAGTCGCAGACCTTCGCGCAGGGGCGGTTCTTCGTAGGGGTCGCCAGAAGGGTCTTCATGAGGGTCGACATCCTGCCACTGTACCCCTGGGGGGTATACCTGAGCGGGGGAAGCGGCCCGTACGATGAGCCGCCCGTAGGGGGAGGGGATGCACGTGCGCCGGCTGGGAGAGCTGGAGGCCGAGATCATGGACCGACTGTGGGCCTGGCAGCGGCCCGCCACGGTCCGCGAGATCGTCGACGACATCAACCGGGAACGACGGGTCGCGTACACGACCGTCATGACCGTCGCGGACATCCTGCACCGCAAGGGCTGGCTCCGCCGGGAGAAGGCCGGCCGGGCCTGGCTGTACGAGCCCGTCCGCAGCCGCGAGGAGTACACGGCCGGACTGATGCGGGACGCCCTCGGCGACAGCCAGGACCGCCCGGCGGCCCTGCTCCGCTTCGTCGAGGTCATCTCGGAAGAGGACGTGGACGCCCTCGACGCGGCCCTCCGCGCGGCCCGCGGCGACCAGCAACCACCCCCGCACCCGCACCACCATCCGCGTCCAGGGGACGGGGGCGGCGTGTGAACCACCACATCCTCGTCCCGCTCGGGCTCGTCCTGCTCACCGGCGGCCTGGTCCCCTGGCTGGTGGCCCGGTCCCGCTGGGCCCAGCAGGCACCCAGGCTCGCCCTGACGGTCTGGGCCGCGTGCGGGGCCGTCTTCGCGGGGGCGACCGCCCTGATCCCCGCCCAGCTGGTCCTTTCGGCCGGGAGCAGTCACCGGCTGGCCGACATGTTCTTCACCCTCGAACCGCCCACGCTCGCTCAGGTCATGAACCTCGACGGGCGTGAGCGGTTCGCTTTTTCGCTCTCCCTGCTCGTCCTGGCGCTGCCCGCCGGCGCGTTCGCCCGCCGCCTCGCCGGGGCCCGCCGGGCGCGGCTGCGGCACGCCGGGGTGCTGCGGCTGGTCGGACGGTACGACCCCGCCCTGCACGCCACCGTCCTCGACGACGAACGACCCGCCGTCTACTGCCTGCCCGGCCGCACGCGCCGGGTCGTGGTCTCCTCGGGCGCGCTGCGCGCCCTCACCCCGGCCCAGCTGGCGGCGGCCCTCGCGCACGAGCGGGCGCACATCGCCGGGCGCCACCACCTGCTGGTCGCGGCGGCGGAGGCCTTCGCGGCGGTCTTCGCGCGCCTTCCGCTCGCCCGGTACGGCGGTCCCGCCGTACCGCTGCTGCTCGAAATGGCGGCGGACGACCGGGCATTGCGCCGGTGTACGCGGGACGCGCTGGCCACCGCTCTGTACGCGCTGGCCTCGGGGCGGGCACCGCGGTCGGCATTTGCCGCGGGGGGCCCTTCGGCGGCGGTGCGGATGCGGCGGATCCTCACTCCGCACAGCGCCGGACATCCCGTTCTGCTCGGCCTGTTGACCATCGCTTCGGCGGCACTGGCGATGGCACCCTTGATCGTCGCCTGCTGTTCGTTCCCCTGATAACCGCCCTATTTACTAAGCGAATTCGTAGATTTCGCATCGGTCACGGACAACTGAATTCCCCGCTATTGTGGGTATGTTGGGGCTCACGCTCGGCACGTCGAAGGGTACAAAACCAATGCAGCTGGCTGGCGTTCGGACGGCCGCGGCCGGCGATGCGACGACGATATCCAGGCTGCTTGCCGACGCCATTCGGAGCAGCTACGCGGGAATCCTTGACGAAATCCCTATGCGACGGCTGATCTCCGCGCAGTGCGCACTCCCCCGCATACGAGCGGAAATTGAAATTCCGGGGGGCGCGCCCGGCTGGCTCGGCTGGCTCGTCGCGACCGACACGGAGGGCGCGATCGTCGGAGCGGCGGCCGGCGGGGTCCCCGTACCGGGCGAGGGCGAGGTGTACGCCCTGGCCGTGGCGGACGGCTCCCGGCGCCGGGGCGTGGGTACGGCCCTGATGGCGGCGGCCACCCAGCGGATGCGCGATTTCGGCGCCCGCGACCAGCGCGTGGAGCTGCCGGCGGAGTCCGACCCGGCGCTTCCGTTCTACCGGCACCTGGGTTTCGCGGCCCTCTCCCCCAGGCGCTGGAGCCGCGCACTCTGAGCCGCGCGCTCCGAGCCGGAGGCGTGGCAGATCCACGCCATCGCGTGTTCACGCAGCCCGATCCGGTGGATCGGGGCTCCCTCCCCAGGTCAGGATGGGCCCAGCGGCGCGGTCCCGGCGGCACGGGTACCTCGTCCGGACGGCATGGACCGAGCGAGCCCCTGGAGGAGCGATGCACACACCGAGCGGCACTTCCCTGCCCGTCGTGCCCGCAGCGCTCGCGCCGGTCCTGCCGTCCCGATACGGCCGGGAGCGCGAGCCCGCCCCCGGGGCCGGCGTCCGGGTCACCTCGGACGCCCTGCCCGGACTCGAATCCGTCTCCCCCGCCGACGAGGCGTCCGTGTGGCTGCACGACGCCCTGCTCGGCCCGCACAGCGCGGACATCGTCCGGTATCTCAGCCTCGCCCGCTCCACCGGCGGACCCGTTCTGGACCTCGGCTCCGGCGCCGGGCGGCTCGCCGTCCCGTTCGCCCGGCACGGCTTCGCCGTGGAAGCCGTGGACCGGGACGCCTCGGCCCTTGAGCGCCTCGAAGGCTGGGCCCGCCGGATCGGCCCACAGGTGGCCGGCCTGGTCATGACCCACCGGGCGGACCTCACCGAGCTGCGGCTCGACGGCAGTTACCGGCTCGCGCTGCTCGCGGGCGCCATGGTCACCGCCGTGCCCCCGGCGCGGCGGCCCGGGCTGCTGCGGGAGGTCGCCGGGCATCTGGAGGCGGGCGGGGCGCTGGCCCTGGACTACACGGCGCACCAGCTGCCGGGGCTGATCGCGGAGCCGCGGCGGACCTGGGCGTTCCAGGTGCCGCGGTTCGACGGGATCGACGAGTGGGTGGTGGCCCGGCAGGTCTTCGACCTGCCGTCGATGAGCGAGCGGATCACGTACTACACGGCCAGGACCGGCAAGCTCTCCACGGAGCGGGTGGTGCTCACCACCGACAAGTGGATCGTGGACCCCGAGCGGCTCGCGGCCGAGCTGCACTCGGCGGGGCTGCACATCGAGGGCCGGCGGCGGCACCGGATCGACGAGCGGACCGAGTCCGTCCTGCTCGTGTGCCGGGCGGACGACTGACCGGGGGCGGCGGAGCACCTGAGGAGGTGGACGCGCACGCCTGACGAGGTTGACGAGCAAGAGGTACGATGCACACAAAAGTTTGGGCCGACCAGGTGGCGGGCGGAGAAGATGGCAGTCGTGGAAGAGCTGACGGGCCGCGAGGCGGTGATCCAGCGCCTGCGTGACGTCGGGCTGCGGGTCACGGGCCCGCGCCTGGAGGTGCTCACGGTGCTCGCCGCCGGTGGCCATCTCGACGTCGAGGCGATCACGACGACCGCCCGGAAGCGGCTCGGCACGCTGACCAGCCAGGCCGTGTACGAGATGCTGCGGCACTTCCAGGAGACGGGCCTGGTCGGCAAGTTCGACCGGCCGGGCCTGCCCGCGGTCTTCGAGATCTCGGGTCCCGCGCACCAGCACGCCCTGTGCACGGTCTGCGGCCGGGTGGAGAACGTGTCGGCGCCCGCGCCGGTGCCGCCCCGCGGCGCCCTGCCGGAGTGGCGGGTGGACGACGCGGAGATCGTCTTCAAGGGGCTGTGCCCCGATTGCCGGGCAAGCGCCCCCACTGCCTGAGCCGGGTCCAACTCCGTGCGCGTCGTTCGAATGTGTGGCAGGGTCTAGCGGGGCGATTCAACGGGTCCGGGTGGACCGAGGGGAGTCTGCTGCGCAGTGTCCAGAAATACCGCCGTTCCGCGTGTGGGTGGCGATCAGGCTCTCGCCGTCTACCAGGAACTCCGCATCCACCCGGATGCCACGTTCGACGAGGTCGCGGACCGTTTCGAGCTTTCCGCCGAGGAGCGGGAGCGCTGCCGGGGCGAACTCGCCGCACTGGGACTGACCGAGGCCGGGGAGCCGGCCGGATCCGGGGCGTCCCCGGCGCCCGTCGTCGTCGATCCCGATGTCGCCCTGCTGCGGCTGCTGCGCCGGGAGCGCGACCGGCTCCAGGAACGCCTTGCCGCGACCAGCCGTACGCACACCGCTCTCGA
This sequence comes from Streptomyces sp. NPDC001728, assembly GCF_040297565.1. Taxonomy (NCBI): domain Bacteria; kingdom Bacillati; phylum Actinomycetota; class Actinomycetes; order Kitasatosporales; family Streptomycetaceae; genus Streptomyces; species Streptomyces sp. NPDC001728. Next base: position 27,714 of record NZ_JBEOZK010000011.1, on the reverse strand, counting down.
AGCCCTCGCCGGGCCGTTCCTGCAGGCCGGAGCCACGCCCCGGGCCGAGGTGGAGGTCGAGATCGTCGACGCTCCCGACCGGGTCCTGCGGAGTCTCGCGGAGCTGACGGAAACCGTCCGGACGGCCGCGCACTTCATGCACACCGGCTCCGTCCGCCGCGAGGAGATGGGCGGTGAGCTGGACCGGGACCGGCGTTGGGCCGAGCGGGGCGTGCGGGTCCGCGCCATGTACAGCCGCCGGGCCGCCTCGGTGCCGGAGATGGCCCAGCACCTGGAGGAGCGCGCCGCGGTGGGCGTGGAGATCCGGCTGTCCTCGGTGGTGCCGATGAACATGGTGCTGGCCGACGAGAACTTCGCGATGCTCCCGACCGATCCGTACGAGCCCTCGTCCCCGTCGATCCTCGCCCGCGGTCCGGGCCTGGTCCGGTCCTATGTGGCGCTGTACGAGTACTGCTGGACGGCGGCGGCCCCGTACGGCCAGGAGGATCCGGCGGAGAAGGGCTGCGACGGGCTCTCGGAGCAGCAGCGGACGGCGCTGCTGATGCTCGCCTCCGGAATCAAGGACGAGCAGATCGCCCGTAATCTCGGGGTCTCGCTGCGGACGGTCAGCCGTCTTCTGTCCGAGGTGATGCAGGAGTTGGGGGCGGCGAGCCGCTTCGAGGCGGGCGTGAAGGCGGCGCGGCTCGGGCTGCTGGACAGCGAGGGTAACGATCGCGGGCTGTGAGGACGGGGGGCTCCCCGGAGGAGTTCGGATGACGCACGATGGGTGCGAGACCAGGCATGACGGACCCCTCCTGGCCGTATGACAGGGTGAAGGCGGGGGCGACTCGAGGGAACAGGGGGTCACTTCGCCATGATCACCAGCGGCGGCGGTACGGGAGCGCGGCGGTCACCCGATCCTGTGGTGGACCTCTATCAGGAGTTACGCAGGCGAGGGGTGTCCCGGCTGCGCGAGGTCGGGGCCGAACTGCGGCTCGCGCCGGAGGAGTACGAGCGATGTAGGGACGAACTGACGTCCCTCGGGCTGATCGTGCCGACGAATCCCGCCCAGCACGGGGCCCGGGGGGAGTTCGACGGCGCCGCGGGGCAGCAGGACGGAGACACGGTCGCCGTGATCGACCCGGAGATCGCCATGCTCCGGCTGCTGCACCGCGAGCGGGAGCAGCTGCGGGTCCATCTGGACGAGGCGGACCAGGCGTACAGCACGCTGGAGACGCTGGCGGGGTCCTATCTGCGGGCCGGATCGCTGACGCGCTCGGACGCCGATGTGGAGATGCTCAGCGACTACCGGCGGATCCAGCAGGTGCTCGAGGACATCACGGACGTCATCCAGCACGGTCTGGCGTCGATGCACACGACCTCGCTGAACCGCGAGGTGGGTGAGCGGGTGCTGAGCCGGGACCGGCGGCAGATCGAGAACGGGGTGCGCGTCCGCGCCATGTACAGCGAGCGGGTCTGCGTCTCGCCCGAGGTGCGGATGCATCTGGGGCGCCGGGTCGAGGCGGGGGTCGAGGTGCGGATCGCGACGGACGTGCCGATGCCGCTGATCATCGCGGACGCGCAGTTCGCGGTGGTCCCGGTGGATCCGGCGAAGCCGGCGGCGGGCGCGGTGCTGGCCCGGGGCCCGGCCCTGGTCCGCTCGTATCTCGCGCTGTACGAGCACTGCTGGCACACCGCCTCGCCGTACGGGGACGCCTCCGCGCCCGAGCAGGGCGGTGACGGTCTCTCCGAGCAGCAGCGGGCGGCGCTGAGCATGCTCGCGTCCGGGATGAAGGACGAGAAGATCGCGCGTGGGCTCGGGGTGTCGCTGCGGACGGTGAGCCGGATGCTCTCCGAACTCATGCAGGACATGGGGGCGACGAGCCGTTTCGAGGCCGGGGTGCGCGCCTACCGGCTGGGCTGGGTGGACTGAGCCTTTTCCAGAACGCTGACGCGTGGTGAAGGACGAGGACGGCCCGGACGATCGCGGTGATGCGGTTGGAAAAGGCTCAGTGGTATGGCGCCCTGTCAGCTCAAATAGAGTGACGGCCGTTGGCGTGCGAGGTGGGGCGGACCAGGGCGGGCAGACATGCGCAGCGACAGGGTGAAGCAATCGCAGCCGGAGCGCCGTTTCGGGCCGTTCACGGTGCTCGGGGAATTGGCCAGTGGCGGGATGGGGAGGGTGTATCTGGCGGCGTCCGCAGGCGGGCGGACGGTCGCGGTGAAGACGTTGCTGGCCGACGACACGAGCGGTGTCGTCGCCCAGGCGGACCGGCGCCGCTTCGCCCGCGAGGTGGCGCTCGCGCAGCGTGTGCAGGGGGTCTACACCGCGAGTGTGGTCGCTGCGGACGCGCAGGCGCCGATGCCGTGGATGGCCACGGAATACATTGCGGCCCCTTCCCTGCGAGACCTGGTGGCGAGTTGCGGAACCTTACAACCGCAGGCCTTGTACTGGGTCGCCGCGGGTACCGCGGAGGCACTGGTGAGTATCCATGCCGCAGGGCTGGTGCACCGTGATGTGAAGCCGTCGAACGTTCTGCTTCCCATCGACGGCCCCCGGGTCATCGACTTCGGGATCTCCCATGCCATCGACATGACGAGGACGCAGGCCGTGCTGGGTACGGTCGCGTTCGCCGCGCCCGAGCAGGCGCAGGGGCAGGCCACCACACCCGCCTCGGATGTCTTCTCGCTGGGCGCCACGCTGTTCTATCTGGCAGTCGGCCGGGCCCCGTACCGGGACGGCGGCTCGGGCCCGGCGATGGAGCAACTGGTGCGGGCTGCGACCGGCGACCTCGACGTGTCCGGGCTGACGCCCGAACTCCACGCCCTGGTCCTGCCGTGTTTGGCACTCGACCCCGCTCACCGCCCGACGCCGGCCCAGATCCTGGAGGACTGTGCAGGGCAGTTGCGGCGCCGGCCGGCCGGCCGGGGCGGCAGGCATTGGCTGGACCCGGCCTGGACCAGCGAGATCGAACGGTATGGCGAGCGTCGGTCGCGGGAGGTGGAAGACGCGCGGCAACGGGTGGACCCGGACGCGGTGACTGGGCCGGTAGGAGCACCCCAGCGCACCACTGTGCTGCCACCCTCGCCCCAGCACGAGGACGCGCCGCTCGGCCGGCGGGGCAGGCGGGGACGCCTATGGGCCCTCGGTTCGGGGGCAGCAGTGGTCGTCGTAGTGGGGGCGCTGCTGCTCTGGCAGCCCTGGCAGGGCGGCGGGCCGACCCTCGTGGCGCCGGACGAGCCGGTGGGCTTCTACGTCGTGGACAGCAAGGCCGACGGCGTGTGCTCCACCGATCCCCAAGCCCAGCCCGTGCGCGCTCCCGGTACCGAACCGGCACGGTCCTACACCGCGGACGACCGCAGCGCGTGCGTCACCGTCACTGCGCAGGGCGGCCTGCGGGTGAGGAAGCTGGACGGCGTCCGCACCTTCGAGGACTCCCAAGGAGGTCGGGACTGGATCGTCGAGGTCACCCTCAACAGCCAGGACGCCGCCCAGTTCTCCGATCTGACCGGGCAGGTCGCGGGCCAGCCGCAGCCACACAACGAGATCGCCATCGTCATGGGCAACCGGATGCTCGCCAACCCCGTCATCACGCAGCGCTTGGCAGGCCGCACCATCCAGATCGCCACCCACCTCACCACAGCGCAAGCCCGGATCCTGGCCGAAGCACTCGGTGCCCGCTGACCCTACGATGGTGTCAACGTTTTCGGGCTACTTGACACCAGCTGGTCAAGTCTCTTGACACCTGCTCCGACTTTTCAGTCATCCCTGATGCGTGCCACTGGGAACGGCCTCGTGAGGACCGTTCTCGTCCTTCACCAGGCTTCAACCTGAGCTCGGAAGAGGCTCACTGACCGACATCCCGATGGCCCGATGGCCCGCGAAGCCAACACCCCACGGCCGGCGGTGAATTGCTTCGGGGACGGAAAGAGAAAACGAAAGGCTCCGCGGCCGCCCTGAAAGGGAGGCCGCGGAGCCTTTTACCCGACGGCGCTCAATTGGCAGGAATCGGCGCCGGGGAGACACGGTCCCACTCGTTCCCATTGGACGGGGTGGGCGTGGGGGTGGGGGTCACGGGCGCGGTGCCGTCCGTTCCTTCGGCCACCACATGCTGGGAAGCGGCCGAGGCCGTTTCCGGGGCCGTCACGAGCGCCGCACCGCCCGCGACGGAGAGACAGGCAGCCGCGGCGACCGCGAACTGACGGACGATCTTACGCATCCCCGTGGCACGCTCAGCAGACATGATTCCTCCAGGAAGTGGAATGTGAATTCGGTCCTCCGGGGGCCCGTGCCGCCGGGCGTTCCCTGAAGACATCTCCATTCTGTCCCGGCCCCGTAATCGAATCCAGGGATTGTCTCTGCGTGGACCCGCCATGGCGCGGATGCGTCAATGTGCCATCCGTACAACGGAATTGAAGGATCCTGGGCGTCCCATATCTTTGGTCGAACCAAAAGAGATGCTAGACTTGTGCTACGGCCTTCTCGTTCCTCCAGGAGAGAGGGGCCGTCGGGGCAGGGGCGTGCCGCCGCCCTTGCCCCACCACCCCGAGCACGGCCGGCCGGCGCGTCTCCGCGAGCGCCCCCCGGTACACCTCGACGGTCCGCGCGGCGGAAGCGCGCCAGCTCATCCCGCGCGCATGACGGACCGCCGCCTCCCCCATCGTCCCCACCACCTCCGGGTGCTCCGCGAGCCACCGCAGCCGCCGCGCGTACTCCACCGGGTCGTGACCGCGCACCAGCATCCCCGTCACCCCGTCCCACACCGCCGTGGGCAGCCCGCCCACCGCCGCCGCGAGCACCGGCGTCCCGCAGGCCTGCGCCTCCAGCGCCACCAGCCCGAACGACTCGCTGCGCGAGGGCACCACCAGGACGTCCGCCGCCCGGTACCAGTCGGCCAGCAGCTCCTGCCGTACGGGAGGGAAGGACCGCAGCACATCGGTCACCCCCAGCTCCGCGGCGAGCTGCCAGGCCGTCCCCTCGCGGGTCGCGCCCGAGTGGCCACCGACCACCGGAACCAGCAGCCGACGGCGCAACTCCGGAGCTTCCCGCAGCAGTTCGGCGATCGCCCGCACAAGCACGTCCGGGCCCTTGAGGGGCTGTATACGGCCGGCGTAGAGCGGCACGAACGCCCCGGCGGGCAGCCCGAGCCTGGCCCGCGCGGCGGCCCGCCCTCCCCCGGAGCCTTCGGCCTGGGAGGTGCCCCCAGCCGGATGGAAGGTCCGCAGGTCGACCCCCGGGCGGACCACCTCGGTACGCGACACCTCGGCCCCGTACAAGGTGCGCAGCGCCTCCGCCTCGTCGGCCGTGTTGGCGATCAGCCGGTCGGCGGCGGACACCACCTGGTGCTCGCCCCTGACCCGTAGCTCCGGCTCGGGGGTGTCACCGGCGGCGAGGGAGCCGTTCTTCACCCGGGCCAGGGTGTGGGCGGTGTGCACCAGCGGGATGCGCCAGCCGACCGAGGCGATCCTGCCCGCCTGCCCGGAGAGCCAGTAATGCGAGTGGACCAGGTCGTAGCGCCGCTCCTCCTTGAGCAGGGCGAGGGAGAACGGCACCACCAGATCGGGCATGGCCTCCTTGGGCAGTGCCTCGCGCGGACCGGCGTGCAGATGCCGGACCCGTACGCCGGGGGCGAGTTCGACGAGCGGGGGCGCGCCCTCGCCCCGGCAGCGGGTGAACAGGTCGACCTCCACGCCCTGTTCGGCGAGGGCGCGGGACAGCTCGACCATGTAGACGTTCATCCCGCCGGCGTCCCCCGTCCCGGGCTGGTGGAGCGGGGAGGTGTGGACGCTGAGCATGGCGACGCGCAGGGACACGTGGGGCTCCTGAGGAGTGGGGGCCACGTGTCCCTGCGCGTCGCTCGCGCGCACGGTCACGCGACAGGGAGGGAGTCGGACACTGCTGTACGGGGTGCTTGCGTACGGAGGTGCCTTCTTGCTGAGGTGCTTGCGTACGGAGGCCCTCGCTTGCGGAGGGACTCGCTTGCGGAGGTACTCGCTTGCGGAGGCGCTGCTGTACGGAGGTACTTAGTTGCTTAGTAGCGGAGAGCCGGAGCGAGCCGTCAGAAGCCGAAGACCGGGCCCGACGGCGGTGCGAGCCGTGTCCCCGGCAGCGGCGCCGTCAGCGCGTGCCAGTCGACCGCCCGCCCCGGCGCCACCTGGAGCGCCGCCGCGAGCCGGTCCGCGCCCTCCGGCATCACCGGCCGCGCCCACGCCGACAGCGCCGAGGCCACCGCCAACTGCCCGGCCAGCGCCGGCAGATGACGGCAGGAGGTGCTGGGCCGGCACCGCTCGTGGGCGTTGACGTGACCGAAGTCGGCCGCCGAGCGGACCATCTCGTCGAGAACGGCCACCGCGCGGCGCGGGTCGAAGGCGTCGGGGCCGTACGCCTCGCGCAGATCGTCCACGCCCCGGTGCAGCCGCCGCTCCAGGATCTCCCAGCCGGTGCCGCCGGGCATCGCCTGCGGGGCGAGCCCGCCGCACTCCTCCCGTACGGCGGCGAACAGCCGGGACAGCCAGCTGTTCCAGTTCTCGTCCAGCTCGCGCCGGGCGGTCGCGAGCCGCTCCCGGTGGAAGACCGTCCGGCGGCCCAGCGGGCGGGCCTGGAGGACATGGCGGCGCAGGGTGTCGGAGCCGTACTCGGTGAGCAGGTCCAGCGCCCAGACGTTGCCCTCCTGGACGCCCTCCTCGATGACGTACGACTCGTTGACGTTGAAGTCCTGCGGCAGCTTGATGTCCTGCGCGAGCAGCAGCACCGGCAGCAGCACCGCGTGGCAGAAGGCGTGCCCGAAGCCGCAGAAGTGGATGGCGCGGCGGGGCAGCGGCCCCGTCACGTCGTAGCCGAAGAGGTGCATCGCCGCCGCCTCGAAGCAGCCGTCGATCCGGTGGTCGGGGAAGCCCTCGACCGGCACCGGGAGACCCCATTCGGCGGGGTGGCCGACCGCGATGTCCGGCAGGCCGTCCTCGACGAGCGACTCGCACAGGGCCGCGAGGCGCGGCGGCAGGCCCGCCGTCGCCCAGTAGTCGGCCAGCGTCTCCCGGAAGGGCTCCAGGGGGACGTAGAGCCGGCGGCAGCGGCGGGCCACCGCCGGGGTGTCGCAGAGCGCGCAGCGCGCCCCGATCAGGTCGCCGCCGTCGTTGGGGCGGGCGCACTCGTGGCACATCCCGCCGTCGCTGACCGCGCCGCAGTGCGGGCAGGTGCCGGTGGCGTGCGCCCCGTACAGCCAGCGGTCGCAGGGCTCGCAGTACGGCAGCAGACGGGTGCGCGGGGCGATCACGCCCTGCGCGAAGAGCCGGCCGAACAGGTCCTGCACCCAGCGCCCGTAACCCTTGTCGCGGCGCGGGCGCACGATGTGGTCGAACTCCACGCCCGACCGCAGCCAGTCGGCGGTGATCGCGGCACGGTAGCCCTCCGCGACCTCCTCGGGCTTGCGGTTGTGGCGCAGCGCCCTGACCTCGACGGAGCTGGCGTGGTCGGCGGTGCCGGTGGTGAACCGGACGGCCTCGCCCTCCGCGCGCAGATAGCGGGTGAGGACGTCGGCGGCGACGTACGGCCCCGCGAGGTGGCCGATGTGCAGCTCGCCGTGGGTGGCGGGAGGGGTCGCGGTGATCCAGACGGGGGTGCTCATGGGACCTCCTTGACGCTGTGGTGCGGTGGGCTTCAGCGGTCGCGGTCGGCGGAGCGCGGTCGGCGCAGGGCGGTCAGCGGGTCGAAGTGGACGGGCGGGGCGGTCAGCGGGGCTCGAAGTGGAACGAGCGGATGAAGCAGTCGCGCGGCTGCTCGACGGCGTAGACGATGCATTCGAAAAGGGCCTGCGTCGTCAGTTTCTCGTCGGGTGCTATTCCGTCCGGATTCGAGCCGTCCCATTCCGCGAACCGCGGGTCGGAGGTCGAGAAGTCGGGCGGGAAGAGGGAGAACACCCGGACCCCGGAGGGCCGGAGCCGGCGCGACAGGATGTCGGCGAATCCGGCCTGGGCGCTCTTCGCCGCCCAGAAGGCCTCGTGGGCGACGCCCGCGGTGGCCGCGGAGGCGCCCTCGGCGTCGCGGACGGCGACCATGTTCACGATGTCGGGCCGCAGCGAGCCGCGCAGCAGCGGCAGGAAGTGCTTCACCATGAGGACGGTGCCGCCGGCCGTCGACTCGATCGTCTCCACGATCTCGGCGTCGCTGGCCGCCTCCAGGTCCATCCCGTCGAGCCAGCGGGCGCCGTTGTTGACCAACAGGTCCACACGGTCGGTGTGTTCGCCGACGCGGGCGGCGAAATCCCGGATCTCGGCGGGCCTGCTGAGGTCGCAGCCGAAGGCGTGGATACGGTCACGGGCCGATCCCATGACCTCGGTACGGGTGCGTTCGGCGGCCTCGACGGTCCGCGCCGACACGTAGACCTCGGCGCCGAGATGGGCGAATCCGACGGCGAGCGCACGACCGAAATAGCGGGACGCCCCGGTCACGACGACACGCAGATTCTCGAATTTCATGTGTGCCTGCTCTCCCCACGGATACCGATGGCCGGTCCATTTCAGCGTGGCAGAGGAAACGGACCGCGGGCCTGGTGAGAGGGGTGCGCGTTCACGCCGTTGCGTGGATACGCCACGGCACTTCGAGCCTTTCCAGGACGCGGGCCCGCTTGTGGTGGACGCGGACGCGGTCGGGGGCGGTGGAGACGGTGACCGGGCCGCCGGGGGTGCGGACCTCGCCGTGGACGGGCGGCACGACGGTGCCGTCGAGCGCCCCGGCGGCGGCGAGGGCGGCGGCCCCGGTGAGGGCGAGCCGGGGGTGCCAGCCGCCGACGGTGAGGGCGCGGACGGAGAGCCGCCCGTCGGGTCCCGCGGCGAAGGCGGCGATCTTGGGGAGGGCGGAGTGGGGCGGGTGGCCGAGGAGGCGGGCGGCCTCGGTACGGAGGAGGAGCAGCCGGTCACGGAGACGGTCGTCGCTCAGGGCCCCGAGACGCCGGGCGTCGACGAAGACGTACGGGTTGCCGTACCGGACGAGGGAGGCGGGGATGCCGTCGAGCAGGTCGACGGGCCGGCCGGTGGGGAGGGCGCCGGGGGCGGTCGGCGGGGTGAGGAAGCTGAGGGTGTACGCGGCGGGCCGGGGGTGCGAGGACGGGCGCGCGTGCAGTGGGTCGCCGTGCCGGTCGGCCAGGTGCGGGGCGGTTCCGTGCGGGTCGCCCGCGTCGGGTTCGGGCTCGGGTTCGGGCTCGGGTTCGGGCTCGGGTTCGGGTTCGCACAGCACCGTGTCGCCCGTCGTCACCGCGTGGACCGTGACCGGGCCCCGGTGGGCGGTCGCGACCACGCAGGCGAGGAGGGAGTGTCCGCAGCCGGCCCGGAAGTCGAAGCCGCTGCCGGGGAGCGCCTGGACGAAGCGGTGGTCGAGGTCGACGTCGGGCCGCACCGAACTCCCGTACAGCGCGATCTTGTTGAGCCCGGCGTACGGCGTACCGGCGAGGGCCCGGCGCAGGTGCGCCAGCTCCTCGGCCAGGGCCAGCGCCCCGGCCGGGAGCCGGTCGAGGCGTACGACGAGGGTGGGGCCGGGGGCGTCGTCGGCGCGGACGACGGTGACGGGGACGACCGCACCCCGGGGGCCCCGCGGGTCAGGCGGCACAGCCGACCGGGATCCTCATGCCCTGGACGACCTCCGTCCACAGCTCGTGGACGGCGAGGGCCCACAGGGCCTGGGCGTCCTGGCGCGAGGGGCGTTCGAGCTGGCGGGCGAGGAGTTTCTGCACCCGGTCGGCGCGGACCTTCCCACCGAGGACGAGACGGGCCGGGGAGAGCAGTTCGCGGACGGTGTCCAGGAGCGGGCTGCCGGGCGCGAGCATGGCGGAGACGGGCAGCGTGAAGGGCTGCTTGGGCCGACGCAGGACCGCCGAGGGGAGGAGTTCCGCCCCGGCCTCGTACAGCGCGCGCTTGCCCGTACGGGCGGCCGTCGGCAGCGCGCGGGCGTGCGTCACGACCGACGGCTGGCAGAACGGCATGCGCGCCTCGACGGCCCAGGCCATCGAGAGGTGGTCCACGCGCCGCAGGTGGTACGCGGGGAGCCGCCAGCGGGTCTCGAACGCGGTCATCGCGGTGAGCCGGTCCTCGCCGACGGCCTCCGCCGAGCGGAGTTCCTGCTCGATGCGGTCGGCGGCGGAGCCCTGGTCGGCGATGTGCGCCCGGTAGTTGGCGGTGTAGAGGTGCTCGCGGAGCATCCGGGGCGCGGCGGACAGGGCGTCGGCGTAGGTGCCGGCCCAGTCGGCCCCGGCGGGGGCGGCGAGCGCGTCGCGCATCCGGTCGTAGCCGCCGAAGAGTTCGTCGGCGCCGTCGCCGGTGAGGGCGACGGTGAAGCCGTTCTCGCGGACGGCGCGGAAGAGGGCGTAGGTGGAGAGGGTGATGGGGTCGGCGTTGGGCTGGCCGAGGTGGCGGACGGTGCGGGTGAGGAGGGAGCCGAGTTCGTCGGGGTCGACGGCGACCTCGTGGTGCACGGTCCGGGTGCGGCGGGCGACGGAACGGGCGTACGCGGCCTCGGACTCGGGCCAGCGGCCCCGGTAGGTGAGGTGGAAGGTGTGCAGCGGCGGCGCGTCGGTCTCGCGGGCGTGTTCGGCGGCGAGCGCGGTGACGAGGCCGGAGTCGAGGCCGCCGCTGGTGATGGCGCAGACGGGCACCTCGGTCTGGGCGAGCCGGCGCACCTCGTGGCGGAGCACGTCCTGGGTGTCGCCGACGGGGGTGGCCCGGTGGGCGCCCCGGCGGCGTACGACGGGGGCGGCGCCCGGCCGTACGAGGGCGGTGCCGCCGGGCGGCAGGACGCTGACGCCGTCGAGCGCGGTGTGCGTGGAGAAGGAGGTGCGGGTGGCGAGGACGGTGTCGAGGGAGTCCTCGCGCGGGGAGATCCGTACCCCTTCGAAGGCGAGGAGGGCGGGGATCTCGGAGGCGAAGCGGGTGGAGCCGTCGTAGGGGTCGTGGTGCAGGTGGACCGGCTTCATGCCCATGTCGTCGACGGCGAGGACGAGTTGGGTGCTGCCGGGGCGCAGGTCGAGGACGGCGACGGCGAACATGCCGTCGAGGTGCTCGGCGAAGGCGGGCCCGTACTCGGCGTAGAGCGCGGGGAGTACGGTGCCGTCGCAGCGGTCGGGGAACCGGTGGCCGCGCGCGGCGAGGGTCCTGCGCAGTTCGGCGTGGTTGTAGATCTCGCCGTTGAGCACGGCGAGGATGCCGGGGAGGTGGGGCAGCCGGTAGGGCTGCTGTCCGCCGCAGGGGTCGGTCACGGCGAGCCGGTCGCAGCCCAGGGACCAGCCGGGCCCGCTGAGCACCTGGCGCTCGTCGGGTCCGCCGTGGCGCTGGCGGGCGGAGACCGCCGCGAGTTGGGCCGGCTCGGGGCGGTCCGCCCCCGCGGCGAAGGAGCCGAGAATCCTGCACATGCCGGTCGCCTCCGTAAGTCACTGTCCTCGTCAACACACTGGTCGCACCCAATGATTTGAATCTACCAAGCTTTTGAATGGCGCGTAAGTGCCATGTCCAGTTCACGCCACGACGTGGCCTTGCGACGCCCCCGCCGCCCCAACAGGCTGGCCCCATGGAGGACTTCGCGACGACCGAACGTTCCGCGCCCGAATCCCTGCTGGTGGTGGCGGCACACCCCGACGACATCGAGTTCTGCGTCAGCGGCACCGTCATGCAGTGGATCGAGCGCGGCACCCGCGTCACGTACTGCATCGTCACGGACGGCGGCGCAGGCGGTTACGACGACCGGCTCCCCCGCCAGGCGATGGCGGATCTGCGCCGCGCCGAGCAGGTCCACTCGGCCAAGCTCAGCGGCGTCGCGGACGTCCGCTTCCTCGGCTACCCGGACAGCTTCGTCGAGGCCTCGGTGGAACTCCGCCGGGACCTGTGCCGGGTCATCCGCGAGGTCCGCCCGCAGCGGGCCATCATCCCCTCCCCCGAGATCAACTGGGCGCGGGTCGCGGACCTCCACCCCGACCACCGCGCCGTCGGCGACGCCTGTCTGCGCGCGGTCTACCCCGAGGCCCGCAACCCCTTCGCGCACGCCGCGCTGCTCAAGGACGAGGGCCTGGAGCCCTGGACCGTCCACGAACTCTGGCTGATGACCGGCCCCACCCCGAACCAGTACGTGGACGTCACCTCCGTCTTCGACCGCAAGGTCGAGGCCCTGCGCATCCACACCTCCCAGACGGCCCACTTCGACGACCTCGCGGGGCTCCTCCGCACCTGGCTCGGGGAACACGCGACAGCCGGCGGCCTGCCCCCGGGCCGGATGGCGGAGGCCTTCCAGATCGTCCACATCGACTGAGCCCGACCGGCGAACACCGGCGAACACCGGCGAGGACAGCGGGGAGTGCACCTCCTGGCTGGACCGCCGACGGGAAACGGCCCGCCCCGGGAGTGTTCCCGGGGCGGGCCGTCGCGCTCGGCAGGTGCTGTCGGTCGGTCAGCGGCCGGCCGTCGGGGTGTCGGCGCTTCCGTGCGGCGGCGCGACGGGGCGGCGGCGCGAAGGGCGTCCGTACCGCGGGATCAGCAGGCGCCCAGGTCCTGCCAGACACCCCACTCGCCCGTGGTGCCGGGCTCCTCGCCCGTCGTCCACCACTTGGCCTTCCACGTGTGGCCCTTGTGCGAGACCTGCTGGCCGCCGGTGTAGACGGTGGCGGAGGCCCACGGGGCCGCCGTGCACTGGGTGGCGCCGCCGGTGACGGTCAGGGCGAGGACCGCCGCGTGACCCGCGGACGCGCTCGAACCGTTGACGACGATCTGGTACGTGCCGGAGACGGCCGTCGCCGTCGTGTTCACGGTGAGGGTCGAGGAGCCCCCGGCCGTGACCGAGGCAGGGCTGAGGGTGGCGGTGACGCCCGCGGGCAGGCCGCTGACCGTGAGGTTCACCGTCTGGGCCGTACCGGCGGTGACGGCGGTCGACACCGCCGCCGTGGTGGAGCCGCCCGCCGTGACGGTGGCGGAGGCCGGGGCGGTCGTCACCGAGAAGTCGTCGGTGGGGGTGGTGGTGCCGCTGGTGAAGGGCGCGAAGATGTGGGAGAAGTCCCAGGTGTTCTGCTGGATGCCGGAGCAGTTGTCGGCCGCGGCGCCGCCGGCGCAGCCGCCGTTGTCACGCTGGAGCGCCCAGAAGGACAGCGTGTTGATGCCCTTGGAGACCGCCCAGTCGTAGACCGTACGGGCGTTGGCGAGGGTGAAGGTCTCGGCGGGGCCGAAGTCGTCGACGCCGATCATCTCGGTGATGCCGACCATGCCCCAGAGCTGGGCGGGGGTCTTGGTGGGGTAGAGCTTGGCGAGCTGGTCGTACAGGCCCTGGCCGGCGGTCTTGGTGTCGGCGGCCATGTCGTGGGCGGCGTTGTCGTAGTAGTCGAAGGTCATCATGTTGACGACGTCGACCTTGGCGCCGTTGGTCACGGCGTTCTTGAGGACGGCGAGACCGCTGGCGGCGAGGCCGTGGGTGGTCGTGGGGAGGGTGTACGAGATCTCGATCTCGCGCCCGTTGGCGGCGGCCCAGTCCTGGAGGACCTTGATGGCCTTGTTGCGCCGGTCGATGCCCGCGGTGTTGTCGAGCGAGTCGACCTCGATGTCCATGTCGAGCCGGGTGACGTCGTAGGTCGTGATGACCTTCTGGTAGACGGCGGCGATCTGGTTGACGTCGGTGCAGCTGTCGGCGATCTCGGTGCCGGTGGTGTCGGCCGTGTACCCGCCGAAGGAGGGGATGACGTCGCCGCCGCGCGACTGAATGGTCTTGATGTCGGCGCCGAAGGTGGACTGGGCGACGGGGGAACCGCTGTCGCCGTTCCAGTACGCGGTGCAGGAGCCCTTCGTGGCGGTCTGGAGGAACGCCATCGTCAGGTGCTTGGCCCCGGACTGGGCGCTGAGGGCGGCGGGGCTCTCGCCGGTCCAGGCCTCGAAGTAGGGAGCGAAGACATGGGCGGGGAGCGGGGTGGCCGCCTGGGCGGGGGCCGTGGCGGTGGCGGCGAGGCCGAGGGCGGCGACGGCGGTCGCGGCGGCGGTGAGGGCGGAGCGGAGCGACCTGATGCGTCTCATCATGGCAATCCAATGACTGTGGGGGGGTGCGGGGACGCGCCGACGCCGTTGGGGCGCGCGGGTGGTGGGGATACGGAATCCCCGTTGTCCGGGCCGCGTCAATGGATCGGACCAAAGTTGGACTAGACCAATTTGGCGGTGTGTTGTGTGGTGCATCGAGCGAGGGCGGGCGCGTACTGCCGCGTTGCAAGGAGTGGACGGATTGGTCCAATGAGCCACGCACGCCCACCCTTTACTCCTGTTTGACCCTCGCGGCGGGGGAAGCGGTTCTTCCGGACGGGCGGGGGTACTGGGCGTACATGTCAAAGGGATGGCGCTGGTTCTTCCTTGCCGTGTTCGTCGTCTGGACGGTCCTCGCCCTCCAGTGGGCCGACGTGGGCTGCGACTACCCGGAGGCGTACCTCGCGGTCCTCCGCTTCGGGACGCCGGAGGGCCTGGAGTTCCTGCCGGCGTGCGCGGGGTAGGCGCGGGACGGGGTGCGGGGCGGCGGGGGTCGGCTCGCGCGGGGCAGCCGGGGTCGGCTCGCGCGGGGCAGCCGGGGTCGGCTCGCGCGGGGCAGCCCGGAACGGGCGCGCGGAGTGACTCCCGGCGTGCCTACGATCGCCGTATGACCTCTCGTAACGGCTCGGCCCTGTCGCTCTGGTCGCGGGACTCCTTCCTGTCCGTCGGGTCGGTCGGGTCGACGCTGTCGGTCGGCTCGGTCGGTTCGTTCCTGTCCGTCGGCTCGGTGGGTTCCGCCCTGTCGGTGGGCTCCGTGGGCTCCTGGGCGAGCGTCGGCTCCCTCCTTTCGGCCCGGTCGAGCTGGTCCGTCCTCTCCTGGCGCGCGCACCGCGGGGTGCTCGCGGCGGGGACGGCACTGGCGCTGGCGGGCGCGTACGGGATCAGAGCGTCTCGGGTACGCCGGGCCTGAGCCACCTCAGCCGGCCGGCCGGCTCCGGATCGGCCGCGAAGGCCTCGGTGATGCGCGCCGGGTCCTCGGCGAGGTGCTCCCAGGAGTCGTAGTGCAGCGGGACCACCGTGCGCGCGCCGAGCGTGCGGGCGAGCGCGGCGCCTTCGCGGGCACTCATCGAGAAGGCGCGGTCGCCGGTGGACGGGAAGTGCGCGTCTCCCAGGGCGCGGGGCTCGCGGCGAGTCGTGGTCGGATCCGGTTCCTACACCTCCGCCCGTGCCGCCTCCGCCCGTGCCGCTTCCGCTTCCGGCTCCATGACCGGCCAGGCGATCTCCAGGCGGTTGTCCGGGTGGTCCGGGGTGCCGGTCCAGTTGCGGAAGACCGAGCGGACCGGGCCCGCGAAGGCGAAGCCGTGGTCGGCGGTCCAGTTCGCGACGGCGTCGTACGCGGAGAGGATGTCCGGGTACGCGGCCGCCGCGCCCACCACCTCCGTACACGCGAAGGAGTTCTCCGGGAGGTCCCTCACGGACATCCCCTCCGGGAGAACCCCCGGCTGGGCGCCGGTCGCCGAGAACGGCAGGCAGGCCTCGACGAGGGTTTCGTTCTCCTCGTCGCACACCCCGTGGTACCGGACGAACGCGGGCCCGGTGAAGGTGAGCGGGCCGCGCCCGGCGAGGGCGTACATCTCCTCGTAGGCGGTACGGAGGAAGGCGTCGAGGCCGGAGTGGTCGACGGTCGCGCCGCGGACGAGGACGCGTTGGGCTTCGCCCTGGCGAAGGGTGACGGGGTGGCTCATCTCTGCTCCTCGGGTCAGTCGGTTCAACAGGCCGTGGACGACGGACCGCTGGCGGGCGAGCCGGGTCTCCGTGGCGGTGAGGTGGGCGCGCAGCGCCGACGCCAGCTCCTCGCCACCGTCGCCGTCGCCGTACGCGAGCAGCCTTCGCACCTCCTCGATGGGAATGTCCAACTGCCGCAGTGCGCGCACGAGTTGGGCGGTGCGAAGCTGTTCGGGCCGGAAGTAGCGGTAGCCGCTGTCCGGGTCCACATGGGCCGGGGTGAGGACACCGCTCGCGTCGTAGTGCCTCAGCGCGGTGACCGAAAGGCCACTGGCCCGGGAGAACTGCCCGATCGGCAGCAGGTTCGTCCTGTCCATGGGGAGGACTGTGCCGTCTCGGGTAACCCGAGAGTCAACAGGGCGGCCGGCCTCTCACGACCGGGCGACCAGCCGCACCGCGAGCACCACGATCAGCGTGCTCGACGCGAGCGCCGTGACGAGCCGCCCCCGGGCCCCGGCGAGGGTCCGGCCGAGGAGGGTCCCGCCGAGGGCGAGGAGCAGCTGCCAGCTCGCGGAGGCGAGGACGGCCGCGAGGACGAAGGCGGCGCGGTCGGGGAGGGTCGCGGGCGAGGAGGGCCCGGTGGCGAGGACGAGCGCGGCGAAGTAGATCACCGTCATGGGGTTGAGGACCGTGATCCCCAGGAACGTGAGGTACGCGCGGGCCGGTGTCAGGGCCGTACCGTCGTCGCGGGAGGCGAGGCCGCCGGTACGGAACGCGGCGAGCGCGCCGTGGGCCGCCCGGAGCGCGAGGGCGACGAGCACCACCGCGGAGGCCCACCGGAGCGGGGTCATCACCGGGGTGAGCAGCGGGACGAGGGCGGAGCCGCCGAGGACGGCGACGAGCGCGTACACCCCGTCGGCCGTGGCGACGCCGAGGGCCGCGCCGGCACCCGTACGCCAGCCGGTACGGGCCGTGACGGCCACCAGGTAGGCGCCGACGGCGCCGACCGGGATCGCGATGCCGTAGCCGGCGAGCAGGCCGGCCACCACCGCGGCGGTCACGCGACGGCGGTGATCGCGCCTTCGGGGGAGCCGGGCCGCTGCTGTCGGCGGTAGGCCGAACCGTCCTTCGTACGGGCGAGGAAGCCGCCGGTCACGAGATACCGGCGGAGCGCCGAGAAGTCCTCGTGGACGGTGAGCAGGGCCTCGTTGACCTCGGACTCGCGGTAGTCGCGGCCGTCGTCGAAGAGGGTCGCGGCGAGGTGCGCGAGCAGGGCGTCACGGCGGGCGGGCCGACGGGGGACAGCCTTGAGCCGCCCGTCGGCGGCGAACAGGTCCGCGACGGAGCGGGGGGAAGGATGACTGGTCATGGGCGCAAGAGTGGCCGCCGGTCCCCCGCCCCGCAAAGGGTTTTCACTTCGGTTCGGGCCGCACGATCACGTTCACGGCCGGCTGGACGGTGGGCAGGAAGGACCGGACGCCGGCGCGTTCGAAGAGGGGCCGCGCCTTCTCGACGAAGGCGAGGAAGTCGTCCTCGGACTCCCAGAAGTCCACGACCCGCCACCCACCGGTCCCGTCGGGCCCGGCGGCGTGCGCGATGAACCCGTCGGGCGGGAACCAGTCGGTGGCCCGCAGCATGCGGGTGGTCTCCTCGTACTGCTCCTGGGTACCGCCGGGGAGCTCAAGGGTGACGATGACGGCCATGGGGGCTCCTGTACGTACGGGAAGGGTTCGCTGCCCAGCAGACCAGGAGGCCCGGGGGGCCGCACGGGGACGGCCTCCGAACGAGCGAGGGGCACTGACCCGGGGGTGGGCGTCAGCTGTTCCACTCCGAGGGGGTGAACGTCAGCCGCTCCACCTGTCCGGGTTCGTATGTCTCCTGGATCGGCTTGCCGTTGACGACGAGCCGGAAGGCTTCCGCGTCTCCCAGGACGAGGCTGATCTGCTCCCCGTCCGAGCACGAGCCCGAGGGAATCCGGCGGACTGCGAGGTCGCCCGGGTCTCGGGCCCGGAAGAGCCGATGGAAGACGGCGGGGTGCGCGCGTACGCCATCGCCCCGGACGCGGCGGAACGCCTCTGGGAGTGGTCCCTCGCGGCGACGGGGACGGCACCGGCCCGCGCTGAACCCGCGTCCGCGCGGTGCCCCGCGAGGGTTACGAGAGCGGGGTGAGCCCCTTGAGGGCCGCGACCGTCAGGCGTACGGCGCGGTCGGTGACCGTCTCGTAGTCGCCGCCGGCCTCCAGGGCGGTGGTGGCGGCGTTGACGAAGCCCTGGAGGAAGCGCGCGGTCAGGAGCGGGTCGTCGTCGCCGAGGTCCCGGAGCGCCTCGACGAGCGGGTCGAGGAGATCCCGGTGGGCACTGTCGGCGCCCGCGCGCAGGGCGGCGGCGTCCTTCTCGTCGGCGACGGCGCGGGCGATGCGGTGCTCGCCGTCGCGGACCATTTCGAGCTGGGCGGTGACGTACGCGGCGACGCGCGCCTCGGGGGCCTCGCCCGCGGCGGCGAGCGCCGCGTGGATGCGGCCGGTCCAGCGGGGCGCGGCCTCGCGGACGACGGCGGTCAGCAGGTGGTGCCGGTCGGGGAAGTACTTGTAGACGCTGTTACGGGCGAGGCCGGTGCGGCGGGCCACCTCGGCGAAGGTCACCTGGGAGGCGTCGCCCTCCTCCAGGAGCTCGCGGGCCGCGTCGAGCAGGGCGGCGCGCTGCTGGGAGCGGTGGTCGGCAACCGTGGCGGCGTGAATCCTGGGCACGGGTCAAGTCTATGAGCCCGCCGCCCGCGCGTATCCCGGCCAGGAACCCGGCCCGAGACCCAGCCGGAGATCCTGCCAGGGACCCAGTTAGGGACGCCACGTCGCCATCTTCTATCTTAGGGACGCAACGTCCCTAACTTTGGAGACCACCGTGTTCCTCGCCCTGCTGGAACTGAGAGCGGCCCGTGGCCGCTTCCTGCTGATGGGCAGCGTCGTCGTCCTCGTATCGGCGCTCGTCGGCATCGTGTCCGGCTTCACCACCGGCCTCGGTGACGACACCGTCTCCGCCCTGCGCAAACTGCCCGCGACCCATGTCGCCTTCGCCGCGGGCTCGGACTCGGACCAGTTCGCACGCAGCCTGGTCGACGCCCGCACCGCCACCGGCTGGAGCCGGGAGAAGGGCGCCGAGGCCACCCCGATCGGCGTGACGATCACGCGCGGGACGACCGATCGCGGCACCGAGGTGGACCTCGCCGCCTTCGGGATCGTGCCGGGCGCCTTCACCGACCCCGGCGCCGACGCCGGCAAGCCGCTCGACCCCGGCCGACCCCAGGGCGTCGTCATCTCGCGCCAGCTCCTCAACGAAGGCGTCCACGTCGGCGACACCCTCGTCATCGACCGCCTCGGCATCCGCCTGGACGTCGTCGGCAGCACCGGCCGCTCCTCGTACGGTCACGTGCCCGCCGCGTACGTGACGACCGACATGTGGAGGCAGATCCGCTTCACGACCCCGGGCGCGCCCGGAACCCCGTCATCCGGAACCGCGTCGGCCGCCGCCGGAGCCGGCTCACCCACCCTCCCCGTCCAGTACAGCGCCATCGCCCTCCGGCTCCCCGACGGGACCGACGCCGCCGCCATCAGCGCCGCCGACCGCCGTCACGACACCACCACCGTCCCCCTGGAGACCGCCTTCACCGCCGCCCCCGGCTACGACGGCGAACGCCTCACCATGAGCTCCATCCAGACGTTCCTGTTCCTCATCGCACCGCTCGTCGTCGGAGCCTTCTTCGCCGTCTGGACCGTCCAGCGGACCCCGGAACTCGCCCTGCTCCGCGCCATGGGCGCCTCCCGGCGCAGGCTCCTCGGCCACACCCTCACGCAGGCAGCCGTGGTCGTCGCCACCGGCACCGCCGTCGGCGCCGCACTCGCCGCCGCGCTCGGCCTGCTCGTCGGCGAGAAGGTCCCCTTCAGCCTCCCCGCCGGCACGCTCACGACCACGATGCTGTCCGTGGCCCTCGTCGGCCTCGCGGGCTCCGCCCTCACCCTGCGACGCGTCACCACCGTCGACCCGATGACCATGCTGGGAGCCGGCCGATGAGCCTCCACCTCCACGACGTCACCGTCACCCTCGGCCGAGGGGAGTCCCGTACGACCGCCCTGCGCGGACTCGACGTGACCTTCCGGCCGGGTGTCCTCACCGCGCTCGTCGGCCCCTCCGGATCGGGCAAGTCGACGCTGCTCGCCGTCGCCGGGGCGCTGCTGCGGCCGGACGAGGGTCAGGTGCTCCTCAACGGCGTCGACCTCGCCGCGCTCACCGACGGGGAGCGCGCCCGCGCCCGCCGCGAACGCATCGGCTACATGTTCCAGAGCGGCAACCTCCTCACCGGCCTCACCGCCGAGGAACAACTCCTCGCCGCCGCTTCCCTCTCCGGCCGCCGCCCGCGCGCCCTGCGCCCGAAGGCCCGCGCGCTCCTCGACGAGGTCGGCCTCGGCCACCGGCTCTCGCACCGCCCCGACCAGCTCTCCGGCGGCGAACGCCAGCGCGTCGCCCTCGCCCGTGCGCTCCTCGTCGAGCCGGAACTCCTCCTCGTCGACGAGCCGACGGCCGCCGTCGACCGGGCCCGTGCGGACGACCTGACGGCCCTGATCGCCCGCACGACGCATGAGCACGGCTGCGTGACGGTCGTGGCGACGCACGACCCGGTGGTCACACAGGCGGCGGACGAGACTGTCGACATGCAGGCACACGTACCCGCGGTCACCACCTGAGGCGTACGCCGGTCACGCGGGCGGGCTTCACGAAGCGCGCCCGCCCCGCACCGCGCCGCACTGCGCGCCGCCGCGCGGTATCGGCCGGACACGGACCTGCGCGCCAGACCGAACGCGAGCCCCCCACCCCTCCGTCAGCCCAGTCGCACCCGCGCGTACGCGGTGAAGGCGGACCAGGCGGCCGGGGTGACGGTCAGCTCGCCCTTGGAGTGGTCCTTGGTGTCGCGGACGAGGACGCGGGGGAGGTTGTCGGCGACCTCGATGCAGGCGTCGTTGTCGTTCCCGCTGTACGTGCTCTTGTGCCAGTTCGGCGAGGTCTCAGTCATCGTGTTCCTTCGCGATCGCGCGCATCAGTTCCAGGGACGCCCGGACGCCCAACGCACCCTGCTGCAACAGATCATAGACACGCTGGAATCGCATCACCTCTGTTGGTTCCTCGGTGTAGTTACCCGTACTGAACCCCTCGGTGTACGCCCCGCGCTCCCCGTTGGGAAGCGTCAGAAGAGCGACGGAACCAGCTACGGGAGTACCTCTCATGGGCAACACCTGGATGTTCACATTGAGGCGTTCGCTCATGGTGAGCAGATGCTCGATCTGCTCCCGCATCACCTGCCCGCCGCCTACGTCGCGGCGTAGGCAGGCCTCGTCAAGCACGATCATCATCCAGGGCGGATCGGGCTGGTCGAGTACGGCCTGACGTTCCAGCCGCCTGCTCACGAAGCCGGCGATCTGGCCGGAGTCGCCCGCGAGGCCCGCTTCCATCGCCGCCCGCGCGTAGCCGGCGGTCTGGAGCAAGCCCGGTACGACAATGGAGAACTCGTGTATGGCGGTGGCTTCGAGTTGTCGCCGCATGTAGGTCTTGGCGTAGTCGCGCACGTTCTGATCGGTGACGATCTTCACGAGGTTCACCAGGGAGCCGGGCAGTAGGCGTAAGACGATCTCCAGCTTCTTCGCCAGGTCCCTGTCCGGCGGATCCTCACCGCGCTCGATCTCGGAGATCCGGGTACCGCTGCTGAAGACCTTCGCCGCCACGTACGCCTGCGTCCACTCACGCCCGAGCGCCAGGCGTGCCTCACGCACCATGTTCCCGAGGTACTGCTCGATGCTGTCCCCGGGGTCCAGATCCTTCGCTCCTGGCATATGCCCCGTTCCTCACCTGCGACAGAGAACCCAACTACTGGCGAGCGTATGGCTCGTCACGCGATCGTTGAGGGCATCCAGGAGGAAATCCACCGGAAAGAGAGCCCCCCATGCCCACACCCACCACCACACCCCCCATCCGCCCCGTTTCCGAGTCGGAAGCCGCGCGGGTCTTCCAGGAACTCAAGGCCGCCATGGACTCCGTCGGACTCCCCACCAACGGCCTCTACCGGGACGTCACCCACTCCCCCGGCGGCGATGTCCACCGGTACGGGCTGGGGGTCGTCAGTCTCCGTGGGGCGGAGCGGCTCACCGGTCTGCTGCGTGACGCCCGAGCCACCCCGTGAGGTACCGCGTCGGCGATGTCGTGACGGACGCACAGCGCGCGCTCACCGGGCGCGTGCGCGGCGTGCACGGCGGCATGCTGGTCCTCGTCCGCCCCAGCGGCTACCTGTGGGAGGCGGCGATGGACCAGTGCTGGACGGCGAGTCCCGAGGAACGCGAATGCCTCACCCCACGCGGAGCCGTACGCGTCATCAGCACGTCACCGTCGCCCACGCGTCCCTCTTCCTGATCGCGGTGGCCGTATCCGCGTTCTGCACGGCGCTCTGGCTCCGCATCCCATAGTGCGTCGCCGAGGTGTGGACGGACATGCGCCCCCTCAGCCTCCGCCGGGCCATGGGCGACGGGCAGCCGGTCTCACGGGGGCGGCGGGCGCGGTCCGCCGCCCCGCCATCCGCGCAGTCAGCGGTCCCTCACCACCGGGGTCCCACCCGCCGTATCACTGATGCCGCTTCCCGTGACCGCCAGGGACGCGACGACCGTTCCCCTCCTCCCCCACGCGCTGTCCTCGGTGAGGACCGTGCGGGTGCCCAGGAAGCGGGCCGTCGTCCTGTCGAAGATCCATTCCGCACGTTCGCCGTCATGCACGCGCGCCACCGCCGTCCCCCTGCGGCCGGCCGCGTCCACGGCGTCGGGGACGACCACCACTCCCGGGATACGGGTCGCCGCCCGGTAGAGGGCCGCCGTCGTCCCGGGCGGCACCACCGCGCTGCGCAGGAGGTCCCCGATCGCAATGAAGGCCTCCTGGTCCGGGCCCGTCGTCGAGCCGCTGCCCGCTCCGTGGTTCTCCTCCGCGTCCTCGTGGATCAGCTTCAGCAGAGCCCCGGGGTCCGTGGGCAGGCCGGCTGCGTACGCGTACGTCGGGGAGTGCAGGCTTCCGCCGTCCGGCCCGCTGGGCAGCATCGTGTCCTGGCCGTCCTTGCGTTGGAGGGTCGGCCGGCTGCCGTCCACCGAGGTCCACTGCTCCATGTCCTCCGCCTCCCGCGTACGCTCCATCCCCCCGCTCGCGGTCTCCGAGAGGACCGTCGTGTGACCGGTCACCTTCACGTAGGCGTACTGGCCTGTGTGCAGCGGCACTTGAGGTCGCGCCGCAGCCGCCAGCGCCGCCCGCTCCAGCAGTCGGACGGACTCGGCGGAAGCCGGTGACGGGGCATCGCGGAGAGCTGGGGAGCCGTACGGCCCCAGGGCGAGACCAAGGCCGAGGACGGCCGCGGTCGCGCCCACCGCGAAGGCGATACGCGGCCGCCGCCACCCCCGCCTCGACTCCTCGCCGGCAGCGCCCGGCCCAGCCTCCCGCTCGAACTCGGCCAAGAGGTGCCGGCGTCGCAACTCCAGGCGTCCCGCCGACAGCTCGGGGTCCGGCGTCGACGGCAGCACCCGCAGCGCCTCCTCCCGCTCGTACCGCTCCCGTTCCCGTTCCTTGTCCCGCTCCGGATTCATCCCGCACTCCCTACCTCTCCGCCATAGACCGCCCCGGGATCCACCGGCCCCGCTCCCTCCCCCAGTTCCGTCGCCATCAGCCCGCGCAGCTTCCGCCTCGCCCGGGACAGGCGGGAGCGCACCGTGCCCACCGGTATTCCCAGGGCCTCCGACGCCTCCGCGTATCCGAGGCCGGACCACACGATCAGGCCGAACACCTCGCGGTCGGCCCTCTTGAGGCGTCCCAGGGCGTCGGCGACGGCGGCCAGCAGCCGCGCGTCCACCAGCTGTCCGACGACCTCGTCCGAGAAGTCCGGCAACGGCTCCGGCGGCGCCATGCGGGACATGGCCGCGCGGTGCCGACGCGCCGCGCGGGCGGTGTTGCGCAGGACATTCGTCGTGATGCCCAGCAGCCAGGCGCGGACGTTCCGCACCTCGCCGCGCAGCTTCTCGCGGTGTCGCCAGGCCTCCAGGAACGTCAGTGACATGACGTCTTCGGCGAGGGCCCAGTCGCCCGTGCTGCGCACGGCATGCGCGTAGACGACTCGTGCGTGCTCGTCGAAGATCGCGGCGAACGCCGCCTGATCACCGGCCCGGATGCGTTCGTCGTTCAGTTGGGACTCCACGTAGGTAGGTGTCCGCCGAGCCGCGCAGGTTCCGTCGTCCCATGGGGCGGCTCCTCGCGAACTCGCCTCCGGTTCGGAGGACTTCACTCTTACGGGCGCAGTTCACCCGGTGTGTCCAGTTGCGCACCTTGTGTGCGGTACGTTCGCGCAAAACGGCCCCCGGAGATGGATGCGAACCATCGCCGGGGGCCTCAACCACTCGCGGAACAGGGATCCACCGTGATCTACCGGAACGTTATCTCGCCCCCTCGTGCCTTTACCCAGTTCTCGCACGAACTCATCCGGCACCCCCGCCTTCGCTCCGACGCCGTTCGCCTCCTGACCTGGCAGCTCTCCCTCCCCCGGGGCGCCAGGGAAAATCTGTCCCGTACGGCTGAACGTGCCGGCATCGGCGCGACCGCCTTCACCCGGGCCAAGCGGCAGCTCATGGACGAGGGCTTCCTGCACGAGCGGCGCGTCCAGGTGGCCGGTGGCCGCTGGGCCACCCAACAGCTCGTCTCCAGTCGGCCGTTGAGCCCCGAGCAGGCCGTCAAGCTCCTCTCCCGCACCCCTCTCCCCACCAGCCACGAAGCCGCGTTCCCGCAGGTCGCACCGGGTCGCGCAACACCGGCCGTCGGCGCACCGACTCCCCCGTCGACCGACCGTCATCCAGATAAAGATCCTGGGGAAGAGACCTCCTACCTTCCCCCCGCCTCCGAAGAGGCTCCCGAGCCCGTGGAGGAGGCTCCCGAAACCGTCGAAGAAGCTCCCGGGCCCGAAACGCCCCATCTCGACGACGCGCGCGCCCTCATCGGCGCCCTTCCCCTCCTCTCCCCCGCCCTCCGGCACATCCCGCCCGGCATGCGCGAGGAACTCACCCGCCTCGCCGCCCGCTGGCTCGACGCCGGGCACACCTCCGCCGACGTCCACGAGCACGTCCTGCGCGGCCTCCCCGGCGCCGGGACCCCCGTCCACCGGCCCGGTGGCCTCGTCCGCTACCTCCTCCGCGACGTGCCGGCCCGCGAACTCCCCCGTCCCGCACCCATCGGCACCCGCCTCTCCCCCCGCCTCGAAGGCGCCCGTGAATGCCTCAGCGGCACCCACACCCACCCCATGCTCTTCCGGCCCACCGCCGACGAGACCCTGTGCCCCGACTGCCGCACATGAGCCGCACAGCCCCGGGCACGGCAGCACGCTGACCCTCGTTCGCCCCAGCGGCTACCTGCGGGAGGCGGCGATGGACCAGTGCTGGACGGCGAGGAACGCGAAAGCCTCACCCCACGCGGAGCCGTACGCGTCATCAGCACGTCACCGTCGCCCACGCGTCCCTCTTCCTGATCGCGGTGCCCGTGGCCGCGTTCCGCACGGCGCCATGGCTCCGTACGCCGTAGTACGTCATCCGTTCCGCGATGACTACCTGACAGACTCTCGTGGATCTGGTTCGCGTGTGAATGGGACCACTGAGGGTTTTCCAACCTCACGCTGTCGCGTGGTGAAGGACGAGAACGGCCTTCACCACGTCGGTGATCCGGTTCGTGCCGCAGCGGAGCTTCCGTAGGAGTCGCCAGCCCTTCAAAGTGGCCATGGCCTGCTCGCCGAGGCATCGGATCTTGGCGTGGGAGCTGTTGTGGCGGCTCTGCCACCGCTTGAGGCGACGGCCCCGGAAGGGCACCCGGACCGGGCGGCCAGCGCCCTGATACGCCTTGTCCGCCCAGCACTTCAGCCCTGCGGCGGCGACTGCGTCGACGATCCCGTAGGTCAGGTCGTGGGTGGAGCCGGGCAGTGCGGGTGATGCCCACAGCACGCGGCCGAACGGGTCGGTCAGGACCTGGACGTTCATGCCGTGCCGCTTGCGTTTGCCGGAGTAGTACGGGGTGTCGGCCGCGATCCGGTCGATCGGCAGCAGGGCGCCGTCGAGGATCACGAAGGCCAGCCGGCTCGCGGTCCGCATGACCTGGGCCAGGCTGGGCGCGAGCGCGGCCAGGAGTTCCATCGCCTCGCGGACGTAGCGGTAGACGGTCGCGATCCCGATGCCGAACCCAACGGCCAGATGGGCGTAGGTGTCGCCGCAACGCAGATGCGCCAGGACCAGGAGGGCCTGACGGCCCGGCGTGATGCGCCGCCACCGGGTGCCGAGCTCACGACGGTGCGCAGCCGGGCGCCCGGCGAGGTGGCGCAGGTGGTCACTGGACAGATCGATCGCCGATGGGTAGACAAGCACGCGAAGCTCCTGGTCGGCACGGGTGACCTTGGTCGTGAACCCGTCTACCAGGAGCTTCACCAGTTCGTACAGCCCGCCAACCACCCGCCTGCACCGTCAGGTTGGAAAGGGCTCAAGGTTGACGAGGAGTCGAGATCGTGTCGGAAGCGATAACGGGTGACGCCGAAAGCGAGCTGAACCCAAGGCCGATGAGGAGGCGATCCACCGCTGCGTGGGCAGCGCTTCCTTCTGCGCTGATCGCCTTCGTGTTTGTGATGGCATCGGGGGTGTCAGCGCATGCCTTCAATACGTTCAATGCGCACCGTCTGAAGTACGGCGTCTACAGCCAGTACTACTGGCTGGATTCCACGGCGGAAAACTCCCACCCCACAGCGATCCGAGGAGGCGTGGGACACTGGAATGCCAGCAATGCGCCGGTCTATTATCTCAACACCAGTGACAAGACTCAGAGTCGACTGGACTTCTACAGACGATCGACCCCTAGTGGAGCATACTGCGCGATCACTGCAATGTATGTCGACACCGCGCAAGTGGACTACAACAGCACGGATTGGGTGTGGGCCAAAATCACCGTCGACCCCGCTTTGACCAATGCGGGACTGTGCGGCCCCGACACCCACCGTGATGGAACCATCGCGCACGAGCAGGGGCACGCAATGGGCCTGGCGCACAACAGTAATTCGAGTTCGCTGATGTACACCTCTCTAGCCAACACGAATGTCGACACTCCGATAGGGGATGACGTAAATGGCATCAACTACCTCTACTGACAAGTCGGCTTCGCGCCGTGCTGGGTTTGGCGCCCTGGCGGCCGGGCTCATGCTGCCGCTAGCCTTGTCAGCGTGCTCCAGCGGCGCCGAGGGCTCCGCAGCGAAGGACTCCGCCCGCGGATCACAGTCGGCGCCGAGCCGCGGGACGGCGGCCGGATCGCGCGACACTGCGGACCACAAAGTACTCCTCGACGGATCTCTCGACCGCAGCTACGCCGCCCCTAGCTTTGCCGCATTCGCCCAGCAGGCCAGGGTCGTCAACGTGATCAGCGGCACGGTCACCGCCACCCGACCGCTAGTCACCGAGCCAGCTACCACTGTCGAGACGATCTTGACGATCTCCGTGGAGCGGCAGCGAGACAAGGGCGCCCCTACCACCGTCGAGGTGCGGGAACAGGGAGGTGTCGTCTCCGTCGCACAGGTACGCTCCGACTTCGAGGGCAAGCTGGGGCGCAAGTTGACCAGCGAAGAGTTGGCCGAGACGGTCGACTACAGCTTCAACGGGATCGCGCACGCGCGAGTGGGCGATCGAGTCCTCGTCGTGGTAGCCGACGATGCCTCCGTTCAGAGCGAGGGTGCCTACGTCAGTCTGGCCCGACTCGTAAGGGGAGACGCCGCAGGCGGGTTGGCCAAGGCGAGCTCCACGAAGTTCACCTGGCCCGGTGAAGTCCCGAACCCGGCCTGGGAGAGCGAGGTCGACGTGGAGCCCCTCATGCAGTGAGCCCTTTCCAAGCTGGCTGTGCTGACCGCGAGTTGGACAGTCCTGCACAACGACGAAGCTCCTGGTAGACGGGTTCTCGACCAAGATCA